>NZ_JBHMFS010000013.1:0-158300 GCF_051433165.1 Falsiroseomonas sp. E2-1-a4
CTTGTCGCAGAGCTCAGTTCGGGTTCGCCGGGCTCAGCTCGTTGTTCCAGGGTTTGAAGACGAAGCGGAACCTATCCCAGACGGGTGTGGCCAGCGACGCGAGATCAGTAAAACCTGCGAGGAGCGCTGCTGCCTCTGCTTCATTCTCGACCTTCGGATGGAGATTTTCTGGTACGACAAGGCAACTCTCAAAACGCACTACGGCGTCAAAATGCAGAGGCGGAAGTGGATCGAGGTCATCGCCACATGGCACATCGATGTCGAGAGACACGCAGAATTCCGCGTGTCGGCTCGTCGCCTCGATCGACAAAGAACGAACTCCAGCCAGGAAATGTTCACCGTTCATATAGAACGAGCACTCTACCAGGCTGGGCCGAACGAAATCTGCCGCCGAACACCCATCAAGACGCCGCCAGTCTTGGATTGGGAAGGTCATCCAGTCGCAATTGACGGCTTGTATCGCATCCTGGGCTTCAGATGCGTCAGGCTGGACCTCGAAACCAAGGCGCAGAACCCAGAACAGGCTTCGTGTAAAATCATCGCGCGGGCCGAAGACATGCGCATTAATGCTGCCGAAGCCTGCCACGGTTTTCCCCCGGTCCTCGAGCAATCGAGAGCGCCGAACCTGACGCGCTCTTATGCCTCCTTGTAGCGATACCCCAACCCGTACAGCGTCTCGATTTGGGCAAAATCGTCATCCACCTGGCGGAATTTCTTGCGCACGCGCTTCACATGGCTGTCGATGGTGCGGTCATCGACATAGATGTTCTCGCCATAGGCGCCGTCGATCAGCTGGTCGCGGTTCTTCACCATGCCGGGGCGCACGGCCAGCGCCTTCACCAGCAGGAATTCGGTGACGGTCAGCTGCACCTGCTTCCCCTTCCACATGCAGGTGTGTTTCGTCTCATCCAGCACCAGGTCGCCGCGGGCGATGATGCCGCCGGCGGGGGTGCCGCTGCCCTCGGCGCGGCCGGCCTCGTTGCGGCGCAGCAAAGCGCGGATGCGCTCCAGCAGCAGGCGCTGGCTGAACGGCTTGGTGATGTAGTCATCCGCGCCCAGGCGCAGGCCCATCAGCTCATCGAGTTCGTCATCCTTGCTGGTCAGGAAGATCACCGGCATGGCGCTGCGCTGACGCAGCCGCTGCAGCAGCTCCATCCCATCCATCCGCGGCATCTTGATATCCAGCACCGCCAGGTCCGCCGGCCGGGCCATCAGCCCCTGCAAGGCGCTTTCCCCGTCGGTGAAGGTGCGGACAGTGAAACCCTCCTGCTCCAGGGTCATCGAGACGCTGGTCAGGATGTTGCGGTCGTCATCCACCAGGGCAATGGTGTGCGGCACAGCGGGTGCTCCTCAGGGGCGCAAGGGCGCCGATCCAGCTCTCTGTAACCGTAGATTGTGGCAACGCCGGGTCAGGCAAAGGGTTGACGAGGAAATGAGCGAGGATGACCACGGATTGACCGCCCGCCGCCTGCTGCGCGGGGCTTCGGGCGCAATGCTGGCGACTTCCGCCGAGGGCCAACCCTTCGCCAGCCTGGTGACACCCGCGGTGCTGCCGGACCTGACCGTGCTGCTGCTGCTGTCCGACCTGTCCGAGCACACCCGACATCTGAAGGCGGAGCCCCGCTGCGCGCTGCTGGTGCAGGGCGCGGCGGAGACTGCCAACCCGCAGACGGCCCCGCGCGTCACCATCACGGGTCTGGCGGAGCTTGCGCCGGCGGAACTCAAGCCGCGCTGGCTGGCGCGCCACCCCTATGCGGCCTTCTACGCCGATTTCGGCGATTTCCACCTGTGGCGCATCCGCCCCGCCGCCGCCCTGCTGGTGGCCGGATTCGCCCGCGCCACGCGGCTGCGCCAGGCCGACCTGCTGCCCGATGCCGCCGCGGTCGCGGCCCTGGCGGCGGCGGAGGGCGGCATCCTCGGCCATGTGAACGCGGACCATGCGGATGCGCTGGATGCCATCGCCACCGGCCTGCTCGGCCAGGCGCCGGGTGCGTGGCAGATGACGGGCGTGGACCCGGATGGCTGCGACCTCGCGGCGGGTGAGGCTGTGGCGCGACTCGACTGGCCTGCACCGGTGGCCGACGCCAATGGGGTTCGCCTGGCGCTGGTGGCGGCGACACGGGACGCCCGGGCCAGGATGAGCTAAACATCGAAGGGTGAACAAAGTAACCAGGCGGTTCGCGTTGCCTGCGCCGGCTTACCCGCCGTAATCTGGCCGCCTTGGGCGCCCATCAGGGGACGCACGGTGCGGCTGGCGCGTTTGCGTTGTTGACGCACCCCATTTGGAGGCAAACGATGACATCCGACGTATCCGCCCTGTCCGGGACCGGCGTTGCCGGCTCGGCGACCATCCACGCCAACCTGACGGCGGCGGGCCTCTATGCCCATGCGCTGCGGCGGGGCGAGGGGCGGCTTTCGGCGGATGGCGCCTTCATGGCCGTGACCGGCCAGCACACCGGCCGCTCGGTCCAGGACAAGTTCGTGGTGGACGACCCGGAGGTGCATGACGCCATCTGGTGGGGCAAGGTCAACCGCCCGATGCCGGTGGACAAGTTCCAGGCCTTCACCGCCAAGGTCCGCACCTGGCTCGGCGAGAAGCCGGAGCTGTTCACGCAGGACCTGTATGCCGGCGCCGACCCCGCGCATCGCATCAAGGTCCGGCTGGTCACCACCAATGCCTGGCACGCGATGTTCGCCCGCAACATGTTCATCCGCCCGGCGCGGGAGGAACTGGCGAGCTTCAAGCCGGACTACACCATCCTGCACGCCCCGGAATATGAGGCGGACCCCGCTGTCGATGGCTGCCGCACCAGCACGCTGATCGCGCTGTCCTTCGCCGCGCGCACCATCTGCATCGCCGGCACCAGCTATGCGGGCGAGATCAAGAAGTCGATCTTCACCGTGATGAACTGGATCCTGCCGGATCGCGGCGTGCTGCCGATGCATTGCTCCGCCAACCTCGGCAAGGGTGGCGACACGGCGCTGTTCTTCGGCCTGTCCGGCACCGGCAAGACCACGCTGTCCTCGGACCCGGAGCGTCAGCTCATCGGCGATGACGAGCATGGCTGGAGCGACACGGGCGTCTTCAACTTCGAGGGCGGCTGCTACGCCAAGGTCATCAAGCTGTCCCAGGAAGCGGAGCCGCAGATCTGGAACGCCAGCCACCGCTTCGGTGCGGTGCTGGAGAATGTGGTCGGCGACGATTACGGCAGCCTCGACCTCGACGACAACGGCCTGACCGAGAACACCCGCGCCTGCTACCCGATCGAGTTCATCCCGAACACGGTGCAGGGCGGTCAGGCGGGCAAGCCGCGCACCGTTGTGATGCTGACGGCGGATGCCTTCGGCGTGCTGCCGCCGATCGCCAAGTTGACGGCGGCGCAGGCGATGTACCACTTCCTGTCTGGCTACACGGCGCGCGTGGCGGGCACCGAAAAGGGCCTGGGCAAGGAGCCGCAGGCCACCTTCTCCACCTGCTTCGGCGCCCCCTTCCTGCCGCGCCACCCGGAAGTCTACGGCAAGATGCTGGCGGAGCGGATCGCCAAGGACGGCGCCGAGGTGTGGTTGGTGAACACCGGCTGGACCGGCGGCGCCTATGGCACCGGCAAGCGCATGTCCATCCAGCACACCCGCACCTTGCTGCGCGCGGCGCTGGATGGCTCACTCGCCCAGGTGGAGTTCGAGACGGACGCCTTCTTCGGCCTGTCGATTCCGAAGGTGGTGCCGGGCATCCCCGCGAATGTGCTGAACCCGCGCGAAAGCTGGGCGGACAAGGCGGCCTATGACAAGCAGGCCAACCACCTCGTCTCCCTGTTCGAGCAGAATTTCGAGACGTTTGCCGGTGCCGTCAGCGAAGACGTGAAGGCCGCCGCGATCCGCGCAGCGGCCTGATATCCCGGAGCAGGCCGGCCGGGATCAGTCCGGCCGGTCCGTCTCCGCATGCAGCTTGGCGGGCAGGCGGTAGTTGATGGGGCCCTTGTCGTCGTAGGACATGCCCAGCATGTTGCCGTATTGCCCCGCCCGCCGGCGGCCTTCCTGCCCCGGGATCCACTTCCGCATCAGCCGGTCCGTGCGGGCGCGGAGCCGAAAGAAGGGCAGCACCCCGAAGGTCGAGAGCTTCGGGAAATTGAGCTGATCCGCCATCTCATCGCCCAGCAGGGCCCGCGACACGCGATAGACATACTGCGCCAGCTTGCGCCGCTTGTCGGGGTCCGTGATCCCGGCCACCAGGGCGGCCGAGTTGATCAGGCCATTGGCGACCAGGATCGCCTCCATATGCGGCGGCGGCTCGCACATCCGCCCGATCCGGACGATGCGCTGGGCATCTTCGGCCGTCACCGCCTGCATCTCCAGCGGCACGCCCATCAGATGGCCGGAATAGCGCCAGGTGTGCATGAAGCTGTCCACCTCCTCCTGCGTCATCTTCAGGCCAAGCTGCATGCCGCGCATCAGCAACTGGCCGGAGAAGGCGGAGGCGGCGAAGGCGATGTGGGACGCGCTGAGCGGCACGCCCCAGGCGGCCTTGTCCCATTCCTCCGAGCGGTTCAGCATCTGCCGGACGCGCGCATGGATCATCCGGATGCGGACCGAGAGCTTCCAGCCCTCCGCCTGCCGGTCCAGCCCCCCCATCATGAAAATCTCGACAAGGTGGCGGTTGTTCTGGTGCATCCGCGACACCCCCGTATCCGTCACCCGCCCGGTGATAGCGAAGGATTTGCTGATCATCGTGGCGAAGCCCTCGACCAGCACGGCGCCGACGAAGGCGCCCAGCAGCAGCTCCAGATTGGCATGGAAGGCATGGCTGCCGGCGCGCGTGGCCTTGGGATCGTACCAGTCCGGCACGCGCTCGATCTCCGCGAACAGGGCGCGCATCGGCTCCGGCGCCTCGGCCAGGGCTGCGCCGCCCTCCTCGATGCCCCGCTGGATCCAGAGTTTTTCCTCACCGGGCTTGAGCGAGGCCAGGGCGGCATCGGCCAGGGGGTCGCCTTCGGAGATGAAGCGGAGGTAGGTTTCCGCCATCTGCGGATCGTGCTTGCGTGCCTCGGCGAAGCCGGCGGCATATTCGGTCGGGATGTTCATGGCCGGCGGTGTCGTTCCACTTTGGGTCAGTTCCACGGCCCCACCGCCGCGAACCGCCAACCGGGGCCTGGAGCGATGCCGCCGATCAAACTCAAACTAACCGTAAATCAATGGGGGGAAACGCGCGTGAATCAAGCGCATTTGCAGAAATTCGACCTGACGGGGCGGGTTGCCTTGGTCACCGGCGCCTCTCGCGGCCTCGGTGCCGCCATGGCGCGTGGGCTGGCCCAGGCGGGGGCGGAGGTCATCCTGAACGGCCGCGACAAGGCCGCGCTGGAAGCCCAGGCCGAATCGCTGCGCGCGGAGGGCCTGGCCTGCCGCATCAGCGCCTTCGACGTGACGGATGGAAAGGCGGTTGAGGCGGCGGTGGCCGGGCTCGGCCCGATCGACATCCTACTCCACAATGCCGGCAACCAGCACCGCGCCCCGATCGAGGAGACGACGGAGGAAGGCTGGCACAGCGTGATCGACACGCATCTGACCGCGCTGTGGCGCCTGTCCCGCCTGATCGTCCCGGGGATGAAGGAGCGCCGCCGCGGCAAGGTGATCGCCACCGGCAGCCTGGCCAGCGACCTCGGCCGCGCCACCATCACGCCCTATGCCTCGGCCAAGGGCGGCCTGAAGATGTTCATCCGCGCGCTGGCGGTGGAACTCGGGCCGTGGAACATCCAGTGCAATGCCATCGGGCCGGGCTGGTTCGACACGGACATGAACAAGGCGCTGCTGACCAACCCGGATTGGCTGGCCATGGTGCAGCGCCGCTGCCCCGCCGGGCGCTATGCGGACCCGGAGGAGATTGCGGGGACGGCGGTGTTCCTGGCCTCCCCGGCGTCGGATTTCGTGTCGGGGCAGTTGCTGTTCGTCGATGGCGGCGTCACGGCCAGCATGACCTGACACGAAATCCCGCGCATCACGACCAATCCGCCCTCACGCGCCGGCGCGGCGCATTCGGGCGCAGGTCGCGATCAATAGGATTTGGTACGGGTCAGCCCGACAAGCCCAGCAATTCGCGCAGCTCCGCCTGGGGCTGCGCGATATCGGCAAGCGTGGTGCCATCCAGCACCGCCAGGAACGCGGCCCTGGCCTGATGCAGCGCCTGTTTCAGGCGGCAGGCGGGCAGGATGGCGCATGCGCCACCACCCAGGCAGGGTACCAGCGCCAGATCCGGCTCCATCCGCCGCACCACCTCCCCCACCGTGATCGCCTCCGCCGGGCGGCCCAGCGCCAGCCCGCCGCCACGGCCGCGCAGGGTGCGGACATGGCCGGACTGCCCGAGCTGATGCGCCACCTTCATCAGATGGTTTTCCGAGACGCCATAGGCCTGCGCCACCTCGGCGATGGTGGGCCGCCCCTCCGGCGTGATCGCCAGGTGGATCAGCATGCGAAGGGCGTAGTCGGTGAGGGTGGTGAGGCGCATGGGTTAAAGATGCATTTTTCATATTGCTTTGCAAGCACGGCGCGACTTAAGATGTATGGACGATACATCTTAGGAGGCTTCGATGAGCCCCGTTGGCCTGTTCCTTTTGCCCGGCAACCTTGTCAGCGACGCGCTGCACATCAGCGACCGGGACAGCCGCGTCATGCTGCGTACCCTGGTCAACATGCTGGTCTGGAACCTGGTGGCGGTGCTCGCCATCCTGCCCTTCCTGTGAGCGAACAGATCACCGAGGCGCAGATCGCCCGGCTGGTCGACCATTTCTACGCCAGGGTCCGCCGCGACCCGATGCTGGGCCCGGTGTTCGATGGGGCGATCGGCTCGGACTGGGATGCCCATCTGGCCAAGCTGCGCCGCTTCTGGTCCGCGGTGATGCTGCGCAGCGGCGCCTATCACGGCGACCCCTTCACCGCGCATCTGCGCCTGCCGGGACTGACGCCGGCGATGTTCGATGCCTGGCTCGGGCTGTTCGAGGCGAGTTGCAGGGACCTGTTCCCGGAGGATACGGCGCAGGCCTTCATCGAACGGGCGCAGCGCATCGCGCGCAGCCTGCGGATGGGGCTGTTCGAGCGGCTGCCGCTGCCGTCCTGACGCATTTCCCGGGTCGCCAGGCGAAGCCGCCCGGCCTGGAAATGCTCACCGCTTCCGCCGCATCTCCTGCGCCAGGGCCATCGCCGCCGTCGCCAGCATGAAGGCGCCGCCGAGCAGGAACACGCCCTCCGGCCGACCGGTATCCACCAGCCAGCCGAACATCGGCGGCGCGATCATCCCGCCGATGTTGAAGCCGGTGGAGACCACGCCGAACACCGCGCCGGCCTGCCCCGGCGGCGCCGCGGCGCGCACCATCATGTCCCGCGACGGCATGCAAAGTCCGGTCAACACGCCGGCCAGCCCGAGGACCACCGCCACCAGCCAGGCCGGTAGCGCCAGCAGTCCGACGCCGATGGTCAGCACGCCGGCCAGCCCGAATCCCGCCATCGCCACCAGCCCGTGCCGCGTCACCCGGTCTGCCAGCGCCCCGCCCAACAGCACGCCGACGGCGGAGCCCGCCAGCAGGGCCGTCAACGCGACCGAGGCCATGCCGAGGCTCATCCCGCCCGCCGCCACCAGCGCCGCGATGGCAAACGCGTTCATGCCGCCGACGGACAGCGAGATCAGCACGAAGAAGCCGGTGAGCGAGATCACCGCCGGGTTCAGCACCCGCGTCTGCTGCCCGGCGATCGGCTTCGGCGCCACGCCCTTCACCGGGTCCGCCGGGCAGGTGGCCAGCACCCAGGCCGCAACGACCCAGGCGATGCCTCCCGCCACCAGCAGTGCGCCGGACAAGCCCAGCCAGGCCGCCAGCCCCAGCATCAGGAAGGGCGCCACCGCCCCGCCCGCGAAACCGGCAAAAGTGTGCAGCGAAAACGCCCGCCCCATGCGCGGCCCGGCCATGGTGGTATTCAGGATCGCGTAGTCGGAGGGATGGTAAACGGCATTCGCCAACCCGGCGAGCGCGCCGGCCAGCAGCACCATCGGGTAGCTCGGTGAAAGCCCCACCAGCGCGAAGGCCGCACCGCCCACCACCAGCCCCGCCGCCAGCACCCGCCGCGGCCCGATCCGGTCCACCAGGAAGCCCATCGGCGCCTGGGTGAGCGCGGAGACGATGCTGAACAGCGTGATCGCCAGGCCCAGCTCGATGAAGCTGACGCCGAGCCGCGCCTGCAACAGCGGAAACAGCGGCGGCAGCACCAGGATATGCAGGTGGCTGACGGCATGCGCCGCACCGATCGCACCCAGGGTGCGCCGTTCCGTGGCGCTCCAGCTTGCGCCGGGAAGGCTGGTTTCCGCCGTTATGCTCACTGCGCTTCCACCCGTATGTGATCAGTGGGCCTCGGCCCAGGACCTTCCATGCCCGATCTCGACCGATAGCGGCACGGTGAGGCTGGCGACGCCCTCCATGATCCGCTTCACCAAGGCGGCGGTCGCCTCCACCTCCGCCTCCGGCACTTCGAACACCAGCTCGTCATGCACCTGCAGCAGCATCCGCGCGCCGAGGCCGGCTTCCTGCAGCGCCAGCGGCAGGCGCACCATGGCGCGCTTGATCACCTCCGCCGCGCCACCCTGGAAGGGGGCGTTGATGGCGGCGCGCTCGGCCCCGCCCCGGCGCACCGGATCCTTGGACGCGATATCCGCGATCCACAGCTTGCGGCCGAAGGGGGTCTGCACATAGCCGGTGGTGCGTGCATCCTCCTTCAGCTTTTCCATGCAGGCGCGGATGCCGGGATACTGGCCGAAATAAGCGTCGATGATCGCCCGCGCCTCGCCCGGCCCGATGCCCAGACGGGCGCCGAGGCCGAAGGCGGACATGCCGTAGATGATGCCGAAATTGATCGTCTTGGCCCGCCGCCGCGCTTCCTTGTCCACCGCATCGGGCGCCAGGTGGAATATGTCGGCCGCCGTGCGGGAATGGATGTCCTGCCCGGTGGCGAACGCCTCCTTCAACGCCGGCACATCGGCGACATGGGCCAGGATTCGCAGCTCGATCTGGCTGTAGTCCGCCGCCAGCAGCACATGGCCCGGCTCCGCCACGAAGGCGGTGCGGATGCGCGCGCCCTCCTCCGTCCGCACCGGGATGTTCTGGAGGTTGGGGTCGGTGGAGGACAGCCGCCCGGTGGAGGTCACCGCCATGGCGAAATCCGTATGCACCCGGCCATGGGCATCCGCCGCCTGGGCCAGCGCATCGACATAGGTGGATTTCAGCTTGGCGATCTGCCGCCAATCCAGCACGCGGCGGGGCAGGGCATGGCCCTGGGCCGCCAATTCCTCCAGCACGCCCGCATCCGTGCCCCAGGCGCCGGTCAGCTTGCTGCGTTTGCCGCCGGGCAGCTTCTGTTCGTCGAACAGGATTTCGCCGAGCTGCTTGGGCGAGCCGACATTGAAGGGCTTGCCGGCGAGTTCGTGGATCTCCCGCTCATACCGCGCCAGCTTTTCCGTGAAGTCGGCGCCGATCCGGGACAGTTCGGCGGCGTCGATCTTGATGCCGGCCAATTCCATGTCCCGCAGCACCGTCACCATGCGGCGCTCCACCTGCTCATACAGCGCCAGCGCGCGGGCCGGGCGCAGTTCGGGCCGCAGCGCGTGCCACAGCCGCAGCGTCACATCGGCATCCTCGGCGGCGTAGGCGGTGGCCTTGTCCAGCGCCACCTTGCCGAAGGGAATGCGGTTGCGGCCGGTGCCGGTGACGCTGTCGAAGCTGATGCAGACATGGCCCAGATGCTGGCCCGCCAGCTCATCCATGCCATGCCCATGCTTCCCCGCGCGCAGCGCGTAGGACATCATCATGGTGTCATCCACCGGCGCCACGGCGATGCCGCCATTCGCCGCCCGGCACAGCACCTCCAGGTCATACTTCGCGTTGTGCAGCACCTTGAGGACCGCCGGGTTCTCCAGCAGCCCCTTCAGCTCCTCCAGCGCGGCCTCCGGCGCTATCTGCTCCGGCGTGCCGCTGCCCATCAGGTCACCGCTGCCCTCGTGCCGCAGCGGCACGTAGCAGGCGCGGCCCGGCGCGGTGGCGAGCGAGAAGCCGACCAGGCTGGCCTTCATCGCATCGAGGTTGTCGGTCTCCGTATCGAAACCGATCACGCCCGCCGCCGTGGCCTCCGCCACCCAAGCGCGCAGTGCGTCCAGCGTGGTGACGGTCTCATAGCCGGTGAAGGGCGGCGCCTCGGTCGGGAGGGCCGGGGCCTCGGCGAGCGGGGCCGGCGGGCGGTAGCCATTGCTGCGCGTGACGGCGCTGGCATCGCCCAGGCCGAGGCGGGCCAGCAAACTCCGAAAACCGTTGTCGCGCAGGAATTTCTCCAGCGTGATCGGGTTCGGCGCACGTGTCAGCATCTTCTCGATCGGGCAGGGCAGGGGCGCATTCGCGTCGAGCTGCACCAGTCGCTTGCTGATCCGCGCCTTCTCGGCGTTCTGCTCCAGCGCCTCCCGCCGCTTCGGCTGCTTGATCTTGGCGGTGTTCGCCAGCAGCGTCTCCAGGTCGCCATATTCGTTGATGAGCTGGGCCGCGGTCTTGATGCCGATGCCCGGCACGCCCGGCACATTGTCCGTGCTGTCGCCGGCCAGCGCCTGGACTTCCACGACCTTGTCCGGCGTCACGCCGAACTTTTCGAACACTTCCGGCTCGCGGATCGGCTTCTGCTTGATCGGGTCCAGCATCTGCACGCCGGGGCCAATGAGCTGCATCAGGTCCTTGTCGGAGGAGACGATGGCGACCTCGCCGCCTTCCGCCACGAAGGCGCGCGCATAGGCCGCGATCAGGTCATCCGCCTCGAAGCCCGGCTGCTCCGCCTGGCAGACGCCGAGCGCCTCCGTCGCCTCCCGGATCAGGGCGAATTGCGGGACCAGCTCCGGCGGTGGTTCCGGCCGGTGCGCCTTGTAGTCGGGGTAAAAATCATTCCGGAAGGTCAGCCGCGCGCTGTCGAACACCACGGCGATATGGGTCGCGGCGTGGCGGGACAGGAATTGCGACAGCATCTGGGTGAAGCCGAACACGGCGTTCACATGCACCCCGTCCGGCCGCGTCATCGGCGGCAGGGCGTGGAAGGCGCGGAAGATGTAGCCCGAGCCATCCACCAGGATCAGCCGCTTCTGGCCCGGTGCGACCGGCGGAACCGCCTCGGTGCCGTTCGGGGTCGCGGCGACCTCGCTCATCTCAATGGCCGCCGTCGTCGCCCGCGCCTTCGGCCAGGACATAGGTGCGGGAGCAATAGGGGCAGGTCACCTGGTGCTGCTCGATCCGCAGGAACACCCGCGGGTGCCCCAACGCGCCGCCGTCGCCATCGCAGCCGATGACGCGGGACGTGACTGTGACGGTCTCCTCCGGCGTCACGCCGGGCAGGGCGACCGGGGTGTAGCCAGTCTGGCGGGCATCGCGCATGGCGGTCCTTGGTGGGCTGTGTGGCGACCGGGAACATAGGGGGGGCGAGGGCAATGGACCAGCCCGGCCCGCCTTGCTACCCCTTGGCGATGCGTCCCATCGCCTCCCCCCGGGTGGTCCTGGCCTGCCTCGCCCTGCTGCTGGGCGCCGGCTGCACGCCGGTGGTGATGCCCATGGGCCCGGCCATCGCGCCGCCCGCTTTGGCGCCGGATGCGGTGGTGGCGGCCGATGGCGCCAGGCTGCCGATGCGCGCCTATCCGCCGGAAGGACCGCCGCGGGCCGTGCTGCTGGCGCTGCATGGCTTCAACGACCACTCCGGCAATTTCCTGGCCGACAGCATCGCTGCGCTGAATGCGGGGGGGCTGCTGGTCTATGCCTACGACCAGCGCGGCTTCGGCCGGTCCCCCAATCGCGGCTATTGGCCGGGGGAGGCGACTTTGGCGCGCGATGCCGCCACCGCCGCCCGCCTGCTGCGCGCCCGCCACCCCGGCCTGCCCCTGTTCCTGATGGGGGAGAGCATGGGCGGCGCGGTGGCGGTGGTGGCCGGCACCAGCGCGGCGCCGCCGCCGGTGGATGGCTATGTGCTGCTCGCCCCCGCCCTGTGGGGCCGGGCCAGCATGAATGCGGTGATGCGCGGCGGGCTGTGGGTGGCGGCGCGGACCATGCCGGTCCTGGGCTTCCAGGGCGGGGTGGGCGGCATCGTCGCCAGCGACAACCCGGCCGCGCTGCGCCGGCTAGGCCGGGACCCGCTGGTGCTGCGCAGCACGCGCGTCGATGCCGCCGTGGGGCTGGTGGATCTGATGGATGCGGCGACCTCCGCCTTGCCCACCTGCTGCCGCGACGCGACGCAGCGGCCGGTGCCGGTACTGGTGCTGTATGGTGGCAAGGATTCGGTGATCCCGGCCCGCCCGGTCCGCGCCGCCCTGCGCCGCCTGCCGCCGGACAGCCCGGTGCGGATCGGCATCCATGAGGAGGGTTTTCACCTGTTGCTGACGGACAGCAACCGGGCGGCGGTGGTGGAGGATATTCTTTCCTTTACCGCCAACCCTTCGGCGCCGCTGCCCTCCGGCGCCGACCGGTTTGCCCCGGGCTGGCTGGCGCGCTGACGTTCAGCCCGGAATCCAGACCCTGCCATCGAACAGCCGCCGCGCCGTGCGGTAGAAGGACCCGGCACGGGCGACCCACTCGCCCCCCTCCTGCGCCACATCCGCCCCCACGGTCAGCACGCCCGACGGCATGCCGATGCGGATCGGCCCTGTCCCGGCGCCGACGCATTCCGCCACCAGCGTCCCGGCGATGCGGGCCGCGACGGCGGTGCACAGCGACCCGGTCAGCGGCAGCGCCCGGTGCGGCTGGCCGCTGGAGATGATGCGCGCCGCCAGGTCGATCTCCGAGGCCGCGATGCTCTCCCCGGTCAGGGTCGGTGCGGCGGCCGGCGGGCTGACGAAGCCGATGAAGGGGACGGAGCTGATCGCCCTCGCCGCCGCCAGATCCGGCGCGATGCCCATGCGGATGGAGGCCTGCAACCGGATGGCGTCCAGCAGCGCCAGGATCTCGGGCCGCGCCTCCAACTCCTCCGGCAATTCGCGCCCGGTCAGGCCGATATCCCGCGCCCGGATGAAGGCCGCCGCATTGGCGGCATCGACCAGCGAGGCCTCGATGCGGCCGAAGCCCGGCACCTCCAGCACATCCACCACCTGCCCGCTCGGCAGCAGGCGGCCTGTGGTGGCGCCGCCCGGCTGCACGAAATCCAGCCGTACCGGCGCACCCGTACCGCCCACGCCCGGAATGCCCAGGTCGCCCGCGACCTTCGCCTTGCCGCCTTCCAGTTCAAAACTGTTGTGGATGATCTTCTTCGTGTTGGTGTTGTAGATGCGGACCGTGGCGCTTTCGCCCTCTGCCCGCACCAGCCCCTCATCCACCGCGAAGGGGCCGACGGCCGCGCTCATATTGCCGCAATTGCCCTTCCAATCGACGCGGGCCTCGCGGATCAGCACCTGGGCGAAGGTGTAGTCGATATCCGCATCATCCCGCGCGGAGGGCGCCAGCACGCAGATCTTGGACAGGGAAGAAACCCCGCCGCCCATGCCATTGAGCTGCCGTCCATACGGGTCCGGCGTGCCCAGCGCCGCCATGAAGATCGCATCCCACTGCGCGCGATCCTTCGGTAGGTCGCGCGCGTGGAACATG
Source organism: Falsiroseomonas sp. E2-1-a4 (assembly GCF_051433165.1). Classification (NCBI taxonomy): domain Bacteria; kingdom Pseudomonadati; phylum Pseudomonadota; class Alphaproteobacteria; order Acetobacterales; family Roseomonadaceae; genus Falsiroseomonas; species Falsiroseomonas sp. E2-1-a4. The sequence goes on from NZ_JBHMFS010000013.1 coordinate 13,623, forward strand.
ATGGCCTTGCTGGTCCCGCCGCGCATGAACACGGCGGGGATGGCGCGCTGCGGCATCAGGCGAGGCTCTTGAAGACGTCGTACAGCTTGTTCTTCGCCTCGAAGCCGATGCCCGGTATGTGCGGCATCGCCACGCGGCCTTCCACCACCGGCACGTCATCGGCGAAGCCGCCGAAAGGCGCAAAGACCTCCGGGTAGCTCTCATTGCCACCCAGCCCGAGCCCCACCGCGATATTCAGCGCGAACTGATGCCCGCCATGCGGCACGCAGCGGCGGCGGGACCAGCCATGGGCGGCCAGCATGTCCAGCGTGCGGAGGTATTCGCACAGCCCATAGGACAGCGCCGGGTCCATCTGCAGGATGTCGCGGTCCGGCCGCAGCCCGCCATGGCGGATCAGGTTGCGCGCATCCAGCATGGAGAACAGGTTTTCGCCGGTCGCGATCGGCGGGCCGTAATGCTCGGCCAGCGTCGCATGGGTGGCGTAATCCAGCGGGTCCAGCGGTTCCTCGTACCAGCGCAGCCCCATCGGCTCCAGGGCCGCGGCATAGGCGAGTGCCGCCTGCAGGTCGAAGCGGCCATTCACATCGACGGCCAGCTTGCTGCCATCGCCGCCGAGCAGCTTCACCACCGCCTCGATCCGCGCAGTATCCTCGGCCAGCGCATCGGCGATGGGGGTGCCGGGGGCGCCGCCGATCTTCATCTTCACGGTCGCATAGCCCATGCCGAGGTAGCGCTTCATCTCCTCGACCAGCGCATCCACGCCCTTGCCGGGGTAGTAGTAGCCACCCGCCGCATAGACCCAGGCCGCATCATCGGCGGTGCCGCCATTGTAGCGATCCGCCAGCAGGCGCCACAGCGGCACACCCTCCAGCTTGGCCGCCGCATCCCACAGCGCCATGTCCAGCACGCCGACGGCGACACTGCGCTCGCCATGGCCGCCGGGCTTCTCGTTCTTCATCATGGCGGTCCAGGCGCCCTGCGGGTTCAGCTTGCCCTCCGCGCCTGTGACCTGGGCCTCCGTCGCCTCCAGCAGCCGCGGCACGAAGCGCTCGGCCAGCAGGCCGGGCTGGGCGTAGCGGCCATTGGAGTTGAAGCCGTAGCCGGTGGCGCGCTTGCCATCCCCTTCAACCGTAACCGCGACGATAGAGGCGGTCATCTTCGAGAAGTCGATATAGGCGTTGGCAATGTCGCTCGCGATCGGGGCAATGCCCTGCTTGACGCTGACGATACGCATAATTGTCGCCCTTCATCCGGTTGTCCGACTTGTCGCCCCGCACCGGACCACTGCACAAGAGGGGGCGCACAAGAGGGGGAGGAAGAACCAAATATGCCCGACATCCTGCACGAGACCCGCGGCCCCGTGGCCTGGACGACGCTGAACCGCCCGGAGCAGCGCAACGCCATGACCTTCCCCATGTACGAAGGCCTGTTCGAACAGGCCGCCGCGGTGGCGAAGGACCCCGCGATCCGCTGCTGGGTCATCACCGGCGCCGGTGGCAAGGCCTTCGCGGCCGGCACCGATATCAGCCAGTTCCAGCACTTCTCCACCGGCCAGGACGCGCTGGATTACGAAACGCGAATCGACCGCGTGCTGTCCGCCATCGAGGATTGCCCGAAGCCGGTGATCGCCGCGGTCGCCGGCGCCTGTGTCGGTGGCGGGCTTGGCATCGCCGGCGTCTGTGACATCCGCATCGCCAGCGCCAATGCGCGCTTCGGCGTGCCGGTGGCGCGCACGCTCGGCAACACGCTGTCCACCATGAACATCTCCCGCTTCGCCGCGCTGATCGGCCCGGCGAAGCTGAAGGATCTGATCTTCACCGCGCGGCTGATGGATGCGCCGGAAGCGCTCGCCGCCGGCTTCATCACCGAGATGCTGGACACGCCCGAAGCCCTGGCCGAGCGCGCCCTGAAGCTGGCGGAAGACGTCGCCGGCATGGCGCCGCTGACGCTGACCGCGACCAAGGTGGCCCTCAAGCGCCTTCGCCTGGCCGCCGGAACCATCGAGGGCGACGACCTGGTGACCATGTGCTTCGGCAGCAACGATTTCCGGGAGGGCGTCGAGGCCTTCCTCGCCAAGCGCAAGCCGGTCTGGACGGGCAGGTAGCGCCGCGCCATCCTCCGGTCATACTAAAAACCGGAGGAACACCATGCTTTCACGACGCGGCCTTATGGCGGCGGCGGGCGCCACCGCCTTGCCGTTGCCCGCCTTGGCTCAAGGTGCCTACCCCACCCGCACCATTGCCCTGCTGGTCGGCTTCGCGCCGGGCGGCGGCACGGACATCATCTCCCGCCTGCTGCAGCCCGCGCTGCAGGAGGAATTCGGCCAGGCCATCGCCATCGAGAATCGCGCCGGCGGGTCCGGCACCATCGCGGCCACGACCAATGCGCGGGGCCGGCCGGATGGCTACCAGATGCTGATGACCACCGTCAGCGCCTCCGCCGTCGTGCCGCCGACGATGAAGCCGCCGCCGTTCGACATCATCGCGGACCAGACCGCCGTGGTACTGGCCGGCACCGTGCCGCTGGTGGCGGTGGTGCCGCTGTCTTCGCCGGCGCAAACCTTTGATCAGTTCATTGCCCATGCCAAGGCGAACCCGGGGAAGCTCAACTACTCCTCCTCCGGCGTTGCTACGCAGCAGCACCTGGCCGCCGCCGCGCTGTCCTTCGCGGCGGGGCTGGACATGGCCCATATTCCCTTCCGCGGCACCGGCCAGGCGGTGAATGAGGTGCTGGCCGGGCGGATCGACATCGCCATCGACACGCTGCCCACCTACCTGCCGCATATCCGCGCCGGCCGCGTGCGGGCGCTGGCCACCACCCTGCCACAGCGCGTGCCGACGCTGCCCGATGTGCCGACGGTGGCCGAAAGCGGCTTCCCGGATTTCGATGCGGCGGTCTGGTACATGGTGATGGGCCCGCCCGGCCTGCCTTCCGCCATCAGCGAGCGCTGGGTGCAGGCGGTGAACAAGGCACTGTCCGACCCCGGCCTGCGCCAGCGCGTGGCCGATGCCGGCTTCATCCCCGGCGGCGGCACCAGCGCGGACGCGGCGGCGTTGCTGCGCCGCGACGCCGCGAAATACGCCGAGGTAATCCGCCGCGCGAACATCCAGTTCGACTGAAGCCAGGCGGGGGCCGCGCCCGGCCCCCGTTCAGTTCCGGCGCGCCAGGACCTCGGCATTGACGATGACGTCGGGGTCCAGCGTGCCGGCGAAACAGGCGAGCGCGGCGGCCGCGGAATCCAGCGCCATGCGCCGCAGCCCCTCCGCCGTGCTGGCGGCGACATGCGGCGTCATGATCAGGTTCGGCGTGGACAGCAGGCTGATCGGCGTCTCCACTGGCTCCTCCTCGAACACGTCGATCCCGGCGGCGGAAAGGTGGCCGGCGCGCAGCGAAGCCTCCAGCGCCACCTGGTCCACGATGGTGCCGCGCGCGGTGTTCACCAGCACGGCGCCGGGCTTCATGCGGGCCATGAAGGCGCCGTCGATCAGGTTGCGCGTGGCCGGGCCGCTGGGCACATGCACGGTGACGATATCGGCCTCCGCCGCCGCGGTCGCCGCGTCATCCACCGGCTCGAAGCCCAGGCCGCGAATGCTGCCCTTGCCGATATTCGGGTCGCGCACCAGCACGCGCATGCCGAAGGCGGCGCAGAGCTTGGCCACGCGCGTGCCGATGCGGCCGAAACCCACCACCAGCACGGTCTTGCCCTGCAGGTCGAAGGTCGGCAGGCCCGTCTGCGCGCCCCAGACCGGCGTGGTCTCGCGCATATTCGCGTTGAAGCTGGTCAGCTTGCGGGCGCAAGCCAGCATCATCATCAGCGCATGTTCAGCGACTGAGACCGCATTCGCCTCCGGCGTGATGGCCAGCGGAATGCCGCGTTCCGTCAGCGCCGGCACATCGACGATGTCGTAGCCGACGCCGTGGCGGACCAGGATCTTCAGATTGGTGCAATGCGCCAGGAAGGCCCGGTCGATGCGGATGGTCCGCACGATCAGCGCATCCGCCTTGGGCAGGTTGGCGGCGAGGCTTTCGGGCGAGAGGTCCATCAGGACATCCACCGTTACCCCCGGCGTCGCCCGCATCCGCGCGATGGCTTCCTCGTGGATCGGGCGGACGCAGATCACATGCGGCATGGTCGGGCCTTCAAAGCTGGTGGTGGGCGGCGGGGCCGAGCAGGGCCTCGCGGAATCGCGCCTGCAGGATGGCGCCATCGCGCGGCGGCAGCACCAGCGGCAGGTTGCCGGGCGCGATCTTTGCCACCGCGAAGATGGTGCCGGTGCCAGCGTGGATTTCCGTGCGCAGCGCCGGGATTTCCGCCAGTGTCGTCCGCGTGCGCGCGCCCGCAAGGCCCGCGCCGCGCGCCATGGCGGCGAGGTCCACGCCATGCTTGGTCGCCGTCTCCTGGTTGCCCGTCTCGCTGTAATGCTCATTGTCCAGCACCACGATCGACAGGTTCTTCGGCCGCTGCACCGCGATGGTCGCCATCGCGCCGAGCGCCATCAGCATCTCGCCATCGCCGGTGATCACCAAGACCTTGGCGGAAGGCTGCGCCAGGGCGAGGCCAAGCCCCATCATCGCCGCGCCACCCATGCCGCCCCACAGGGGCAGATTGCGCGGCGTGTCGCCGATGGCGGTGATGTCCCAGGCGGAGGCGCCGAGGCCGGCGATCACCATCAACTCGCCACGGTCTTCCAGCAGGGCGCGCACCAGGTCGCGCCGGTTCGGGTATTCGGCCATGGGTCAGTCCTTCCCGAAGGTCTTGGCGCCGATCAGGCGCTGGCCGAGCAGCGTGGCTGCCGGGCGAAACGTGTTGAAGGCGAGGCGCAGCGTCGCATCCACCGTCTCCGCCACATCCTCCGGCCGGTCGGCGCGGTGCACGATGGTGCCCATCGCCTCCAGCACCGTCTGCGTCGCCTGGCCCATCGGGATCTGCGCCGGGTTAAACTCGGCGAAGTCGCCGCGCATAGTCACGATCATCGGCATGGGCGTGCGGTGGATATGCGGCAGCGACAGCATGTTGATGCAGTTGCCGACGCCGGAGGACTGCATCAGCAGCACGCCCTTCACGCCGCCCAGCCAGCCGCCACAGACCAGGGCGACGCCCTCTTCCTCCGTCGTCAGGGTGACGACGGTCATTTCATTGTCCGCCAGGCAGCGCTTGATCAGCCGGCTATGCCCGGCATCCGGCACCAGGGCGACCTGGGTGATGCCATTGGCCTTGAGCGCGTCGTAGATGTGGTCTGGCCATGCCGCCGCCGCATCCGGGCGCATTTCCAGTTTCTGGCGATCCATGCCGTTCCTCCTGATTTGTGGCATCCTCCCCCCGCGCGATCTGACTGGCAACCCGGGCGCGGGTTGGGGCGAGGGAGAGGGCGGCATGGGTTTCTCCGCGATGGTAGGCGGCACGCGGCATGTCTTCGCCGATCTGCGCCAGCTTCTGGCCTGCGCCACGCCCTTTCGGTCGGGTGATGCGCTGGCGGGTGTCGCGGCCGAATCCGCGGCGCAGCGCGTGGCGGCGCAACGGGCGCTGGCGGACCTGCCGCTGCGGCATTTCCTGTCCGAATCGGTGGTGCCCTATGAGGCGGATGAGGTCACGCGCCTGATCCTGGACAGCCACGACCACGCCGCCTTCGCGCCCGTGTCGCACCTCACCATCGGCGGATTCCGGGATTGGCTGCTGGGCGAGGCCGATGCGGCCGCGCTGACCGCGCTCGCCCCCGGCCTGACGCCCGAAATGGTTGCGGCCGTATCGAAAATCTGCCGGTTGCAGGATTTGGTGGCGATCGCGGCCAAGTGCCGTGTCGTCACGAAATTCCGCAACACGCTCGGCCTGCCCGGCACGCTGTCCATCCGCCTGCAGCCGAACGACCCGGTGGATGACCCGAAGGGCATCGCGGCACAGGTGCTGGATGGGCTGCTGCTGGGCGCCGGCGATGCGGTGATCGGGGTGAACCCGGCCACCGACAATGTGGACAATCTGTGCCGCGTGCTCGGCCTGCTGGATGCGGTGCGGGACCGCTACGCGATCCCGACCCAGACCTGCGTGCTCGCGCATGTCACCACCACGCTGCTGGCCATGCAGCGCGGCGCACCGGTGGATCTGGTGTTCCAATCCATCGGTGGGACGCAGGGCGTGAACGAAAGCTTCGGCGTGTCGCTCTCCCTGCTGGCGGAGGCGCATGAGGCGGCGCTGGCGCTCAAGCGCGGCACGCTCGGCGACAACTGCATGTATTTCGAAACCGGCCAGGGCAGCGCGCTATCCGCCGATGCCCATCACGGCGTGGACCAGCAGACGCTGGAATGCCGCGCCTATGCCGTGGCGCGCCGGTTCCGGCCGCTGCTGGTGAACAGCGTGGTCGGCTTCATCGGCCCCGAATACCTGTTCGACGGCAAGCAGATCACCCGCGCCGGTCTCGAGGACCACATGTGCGGAAAACTGCTCGGCCTGCCGATGGGGGTCGATGTCTGCTACACCAACCACGCGGAGGCCGACCAGGACGACATGGACGCGCTGCTGACGCTGCTCGGCGTGGCGGGCGTGACCTATGTGATGGGCGTGCCGGGGGCGGATGACACCATGCTCGCCTACCAATCCACCTCCTTCCATGACGGGCTTTATGTCCGCGCCGCGCTCGGCAAGACGCCCGCGCCCGAATTTGCCAGATGGCTGCACGGCATGGGCCTGGTGGACCACACGCCGGATCGTCTGCCGATGGCGGTGGCGGGGCTGCTGTGAGCGCCCCTGTCCTCTGGCGCGATTTGCGGCGTTTCACGGCGGCGCGCGTCGCACTCGGCCGCGTGGGCAACGGGTTGCCCACCGCGGCGCATCTCGATTTCCAGGAAGCGCATGCCCAGGCGCGCGATGCCGTTTGGTCCACGCTGGATGTGCCTGCGCTGCGCGATGCGCTGGGCGCGCAGGTGGTCGCCAGCGCCGCGCCGGATCGCCGCGCCTATCTGCTGCGCCCAGATCTCGGCCGGCGCCTGGCGGAAGGTGTCTCGCTCACGTCGCGCCCCGGCTGCTTCGCCCTGGTGGTCGCGGATGGCCTCTGCGCCACCGGCGTGCAGGCACAGGCACCGGCCCTGGTCGCGGCACTCACCACCGGCCTGCAAGCCGCCGGGTGGGATGTCGCGCCGCCCATCATCGCCACCCAGGCGCGCGTCGCGATCGGGGACGCCATCGGCCACGCGCTCGGCGCCGCCATGGTCGCGGTGCTGATCGGCGAAAGGCCGGGCCTGTCGGCGCTGGACAGCATGGGCATCTACCTGACCCACGCCCCGCGCCCCGGCCTGCGCGATGCCGAGCGCAACTGCATCAGCAACATCCGCCCCGGCGGGCTGAGCGTGGCGGAGGCGGCGGCGAAACTGCTGTGGCTGGTCGCCGCCGCGCGCGGGCTGGGCGCGACGGGCGTCGCGCTGAAGGATGAGCAGCCGCCGGTGAAGCAGCTGGAGGTTCACCCGGACGGTAGGTGAACCGCCAGCCACAGCGCATCCGCGCTGGTCGCCACCACGCGATGCCGGCACCCCGCCGGCAGCACCGCCCAATCCCCCGCCGCCATCACGCGCACGCCATCGGCAAAGCCGAGCGTCGCAGCGCCACGCGCCAGCAGCACGAATTCCGTGCCCGGCTGGTCGTACCAGAAGCCCGCCGGGCTGGCGGCGCGGTGGGAGGCGATGCGCTCCACCCTCACACCGCCTTCCGCCAGCAGCGTGGCAAAGCTTTCGGCGCCCTCTGCCGGGGCTTCGCCATCCGCCAGCCTGCCGAAGCGCGGGGTCATGCCGCCAGCGCCGCCTCCACCGCCTGGGACACCGCGAACAGCCTCGCATCGCCGCCATGCTCGCCCATCAGCTGAAAGCCCACCGGCGCCTCACCCGGCTTGTGGCAGGGCAGGCTGATGGCGCAGCGGTCGAGGAAATTGCCGACGCTGGTGTTGCGCAGCAGCAGCAGGTTGATGCGGCCGTACTCTGCCTCATCCTCGATCTCGGAGATGGCCGGTGGCACCAGCGCGCAGGTCGGGGACACCACGGCATCAAACCCCACCGTGCGCGCCGCGAAACCAGCAATGATCCGCGCGCGGTCCTGGCCGAGCTGGATATACTCCGCCGCCGACATCTGCCCGCCGCGCAGAATCCGGGACAGAATGCGCTGGTCATAGGCATCCCGCTGCCGCTCGATCAGCCCGCGATGCCAGGCAAAGGCCTCGGAGGAGGCATAGCCGCCAGTGGCATTGGCCTTCGGAATCTCCGCCAGCTCCGGCACCACCAGCTTCTCCACCCGCGCCCCGGCCGCGGATAGCTTGGCCAGCGCCGCCTCGAAGGCGCTGGTCACGCTGGCATCCCAGCTCTCGGTCACATAGCCCTGCAAGACGCCGAGGCGCAGCCCGGCCACCGGCATGGGCGGGCCGGGCGGCCAGGCCTCCTCGCCGGCCATCAGGCTGTCGATCACCGCGCAGCAGGCGACGGAGCGCGCGATGGGGCCCAGGCTGTCCAGCGTGAAGGACAGCGGCAGCGTGCCGGTCAGCGGCACCCTCTTCGCCGTCGGCTTCCACCCCACCAGCCCGCAAAGCGCGGCCGGGATGCGGCAGGACCCGCCTGTGTCGGAGCCCAACCCGGCAAAACCCATCCCATCTGCCGTGGCGACCGCAGCGCCGGAAGAAGACCCGCCCGGCAGCCGCCCCGTGGCGCGATCCCACGGGCTGCGCGGCGTGCCGAAATGCGGGTTGTGGCCGAGGCCTGAGAAGGCGAATTCCACCATGTTGGTGCGCCCGAGCACCACGAACCCGGCGCGCTGCAACCGCGCGACCGATGGCGCGGTGGCCGCCGCCGGCGGCACATCCGCCAATGCCTTGGACCCGCCCCGGGTCCGCTGGCCCGCCTCGTCATACAGATCCTTGATGCTGATCGGGATGCCGGCCCAGGGGCTTGGTGCCCGCCCGGCCTGGCGCAGCGCATCCATGTCGCGTGCCGAGGCACGGGCCGCCTCCGCCTGCACGACCAGAAAGGCGCGGCCGCCTTCGCCGGCGGGGTCGGCGATTCGCTCCAGCGCCGCCTCGGTCAGCGCCGCGGCGGTGGTGCGGCCGGCGGCGAGGTCCGCGGCGGCTTCGGCGAGGGTGGCATGCGGCATGGGCGGGCGCTTCCGGCTGGGATGCGCCGGATGCTGGCCAGGATCGGGGCCGCGGGCAAGCCGCAGGCCGCGATGGGCCGGGTCAGCCCTGTTCGGGCGGGGGCACCTGGTCGTTGGCGGGCGGATGGGCGACGATCAGCTCCAGCACGGCTGGATAGACCAGAAAGCCGATCAATCCGGCAGGCAGCAGGCGCACCCCCCCTGCTTCCGCTTCCTCGATGGTGGTACCTCGGTCCATGCTGCCCTCCTGGCATCCCGCAGAAGGTCAGCGCGGCAGGGTGCGACGGGTTTGCGGACGAATTGACAAGACGCCGCGAGCGAGTCGTATGATGTCGTATAACCCGCGGCCAGAAGTCAGCGGGAGGGGAAGGAGAGACATTCCATGAAAGCTCTGCGCGCCATCCGCGCCAAGGCTGGCCAGGCCTTCTGCGCGGGCGCCCTGGCGGCCGCCGCCCTGCTGCCCTGGGCAGCCACCCCCGCCACCGCGCAGGAATGGCGCGGCTGGAACATCCATGCGGCGGATTATCCGAACGGCCAGGGCCTGGACCGCTTCGGCCAGTTGGTGATGGAGCGGACCAACAACCGCATCCGCATGCGGACCTACCATTCCGCGCAGCTCGGCCAGCAGGATGAGGCCATCCAGCAGATGCGGCTGGGCTCCATCGACTTTGCCAATTTCAACCTCTCGCCCTTCAACAACCTGGCGCCGTCCACCAATGTGGTGACGCTGCCCTTCCTGTTCCGCAACGTGGCGCACAGCCATGCAGCGATCGATGGCATCGCCGGGGAGGAGATCGCCAAGGACCTGGAGGCGATCGGCATCATCGCACTCGCCTGGTATGATGGCGGCGCGCGCAGCGTGTACGCCACCCGCCCGATCCGCACGCCCGCCGATATGCGCGGCCTGAAGATTCGTGTGCAGACCAGCGACCTGTGGATCGACCTGATGCGCGCGCTGGGTGCCAATGCCACGCCGCTGCCCTTCGGCGAGGTCTTCACCAGCCTGCAATCCGGCGTGATCGATGCGGCGGAGAACAACTTCCCGTCCTACGAGAGCACCCGGCATTTCGAGGTGGCGCGCTACTACACCACGACCGAACATTCGAACGTGCCGGAAGTGCTCGCCGTCTCCCAGCAGCGCTGGCGCCGGCTGAATGAGCAGGAGCGCAACATCGTGCGCGACGCCGCCCGTGAAAGCGCCACGCTGCAGCGTCGCCTCTGGGCGGAGCGGGTGCAGGTTTCGCGCCAGCGGGTCGAGGCCGCGGGCGTGACCGTGATCGAGCTCACGGACCGCAGCCCGTGGTCGCAGTTGATGGAGCCGGTCTACGCCAAGTATGCCGCGACGCCGCGCCTGTCGGGCATGGTGCAGGCAATTCGCGCCCTGCCTTGATCCGTTGATCCGGGGGGCGGTGCGCCGCCCCCTTCCTGCGTTTGTCCCCTCCCTGCCAGGATGCCCCCCGGATGGCGCTGTATTCCCGCCTGCTGGACCTGTTGTCGCGAATCGTCGTCCTCGTCGCTGGCTTCGCCCTGGTCGGGCTGGTCGCGATGATGGGGTGGATGGTCTTCGGTCGCTACGTGCTGAACGATACCCCCACATGGATCGAGCGCAGCGCCACGCTGGCCATCCTCGCCATCGCGCTGCCCGTCGCCGCCGTCGGTGTGCGGGAGCGTTTTCATCTTTCGGTGCTGGGGTTCCGGGAGGCCTTGCCGATCGGCATCCAGCGCTGGGTGGCGGTGGCCTGCGATACCGCGGTCGGGCTGTTCGGCCTGGCCATGGTGATCTGGGGCTGGGAAATGGTCGGCATGGTCGCGCCCTTCAAGATTCCGCTGCTCGGCTTCAGCCAGGGCTGGACCTATGCGCCGATGGTGGTCTGCGGCGTGCTGACGGTGATGTTCGCGGTGGAGCAGGTGCTGCTCGACATCCTCAACCCGGAGGGCCCCGAACAGCGCGGCGCCGCCGCGGCCTTCCTGGAGTAGCCCGCGGTGGAAACCGGCCTTCTGATCATCTTCGCCATCTTCGCGCTTGGCATCGTCTCCGGCATCCCGGTCGCCTTCGTGCTCGGCATCGCCGCGGTGGTGGGCTTCCTGTATGAGGGGCTGAACCCGGCGGTCGCCTTCCAGCAGATGACCTCGGGGATGAGCATCTTCTCGCTGCTCGCGATTCCCTTCTTCGTCTTCGCCGGCGAGCTGATGATGCATGGCGGCATCGCGCGCCGGCTGATCTCCGTCGCTTCCTCGATCTTCGGCTGGATGCGCGGCGGGCTCGGCGTGGTGAATGTCGCGACCTCCATGCTGTTCGGTGGCATTTCGGGCAGCGCGGTGGCGGATGCCTCGGCGCTCGGCACCATCCTGATCCCGGCGATGAAGCAGCGCGGCTACGGCACCGATTATTCGGTCAGCGTCACCGTCACCAGCTCGATCGCCGGCATCATGATTCCGCCGAGCCACAACATGATCCTGTATTCGCTGGCAGCCGGCGGCGGCGTTTCGGTCAGCGCGCTGTTCATCGCGGGCTTCATCCCCGGCCTCATCATGTGTCTCTGCCTCGGCATCGCGGCCTATGTCGTGGCGGTGAAGCGCGGCTATCCGGCGGAGCAGTTCCAGGGCATCCGGCACATCCTGTGGACCTTCGTCGATGCGCTGCCCGGCATGCTGACCGCGGTGATCATCCTGGGCGGCGTGCTGTCCGGCATCTTCACCGTCACGGAAAGCGCTGCCTTCGGCACCATCTGGGCCATCCTGGTCACCGTGCTGGTCTATCGCAGCCTGAGCTGGGACAGCTTCAAGATCTGCGTCGCCGCCAGCGTGCGGACCTCTGCCGTGGTGTTCCTGCTGGTCGGCACGGCGACCGCCTTTGCCTATCTGCTGGCGCTCTACCGGCTGCCGGATCTGCTGACGGATGGCATGCTGGCGATCAGCTCCAACCCCATCGTCATCCTGCTGATGATCAATGTCTGCCTGTTGCTGCTCGGCTGCGTGATGGACATGGCGGCGCTGATCCTGATCACCACGCCGATCTTCCTGCCGGTGGTGATGGCCATCGGCATGGACCCGGTGCAGTTCGGCATGGTGATGATGATGAACCTCGGCCTGGGCCTGACCACGCCCCCTGTGGGGGCGGTGCTGTTCGTGGGATGTGCCATCGGCAAGATACCGATGGAGCAGATCATGAAGTCGATCCTGCCCTTCTACGCCGCCATCCTGTTCGCGCTGATGCTGACCACGTACATCCCGGCGATCTCCCTCACCCTGCCGCGTCTGCTGCTCGGCTACACCGGTTGAGCGGCTTCGCGCTGGCCGCCGACCTGCGCGCGCAGGTCGGCGAAAGCCCGGTCTGGGATGCGGCGCGCGGCGTGCTGTGGATGGTGGACATCCTGGCCCCCTGCGTCATCCGCTTCGACCCCACCACCGGCGTGACCCGCCGCATCCCGATGCCGGAGGTCTGCGGCAGCCTCGCGCTGTGCCGCTCCGGCGCGTTGCTGGTAGCGCAGCGCGCCAGCGTGGTGCGGCTGGACCCGGATAGCGGCGCCATCACGCCCTTCGCGACCATGCCGGATGAGCCGGCGCATAACCGGCTGAACGATGGCAAGGTGGGACCGGATGGCTGCTTCTGGGTCGGCAGCATGGACAACCGGCCGGAGAAGCAGGCCACCGGCATCCTCTGGCGCGTCAGGCCCGATGGCGGCGTGGAACGCCGGCGGGATGGGCTGGTGGTCTCGAACGGCCTGGCCTGGGGGCCGGATGGGCGCACCATCTGGCATTCGGACAGCCGCCGCGCCGTGCTCGACCGCGCGAATTTCGACCCCACCACAGGCGACATCGGCCCCTGGCAGCGGGTGCGCGATTTCGATGACGCGACCGGCCGCCCCGATGGCGCCGCCTGTGACGCCGAGGGCCATTACTGGTCTGCCGGCGTCTCCGCCGGGCGCATCAGCGTGATCGCGCCCGACGGTGCGATCCTGCGCCATTTCGACTTTCCCGTGCCCGCCCCCACCATGCCCTGTTTTGCCGGGCCGGGCCTCACCACGCTGTTCGTCACCAGCCTGCGCGCCGGCCAGGATGCGGCGACGCTGGCCACCTTTCCGACGCTCGGTGGGCTGTTCCGCGCCGAGGGTCTGGGCCAGGGTGCGGCCATCACGCTTTTCGCCGACTGAGGAAGTCCCACCATGCCCGATACCAAGCCCATCCTGCTGACCGGCGCCTCCGGCAATCTCGGCCGCATGCTGACGAAGGAGCTTGCGGCCGCGGGCTACACGCTGCGCCTGACCGATATCGTGCCCTTCCCGGACCCGCTGCCGAAGGGTGCGAGTTTCGTGAAGGCGGATCTGACCGAATCGCTCGCCATCGTCCGCCTGGCGGAGGGCTGCGGCACCATCCTGCATTTCGGCGGCGTCAGCGTGGAGAGGCCCTTCGAGGAAGTGGCCGGCCCCAACCTGCACGGGCTGTACCACATCTATGAGGCCGCCCGGATGTTCGGCGCCCGCGTGGTTTTCGCGAGTTCCAACCACTCCATCGGCTTTCATGAACGGCCGCAGGGCAACCAGGGCAAGCTGGATGCGGACTGCGCCTTTCGCCCGGACGGCTACTACGGGCTGTCCAAGGTGTATGGCGAGCTGCTGGGCCGCATGTACTGGGACAAGCATGGGGTGGAGAACGTCAATATCCGCATCGGCTCCTGCTTCCCGAAGCCGATCAACAAGCGGATGCTGGCCACCTGGCTGTCCTACGCCGATCTCGCCCGACTGATCACCCGCACGATTGAGGCCGAACGCGTCGGCCATTGCGTCGTCTGGGGCGCGTCGAAGAACCCGGATACCTTCTGGGCCGAGGATCACCGCGACCGGCTGGGCTGGGCGCCGGAGGATACGGCGGAGGATTTCCGCGCCGAGGTCGGCGAGATCGTCTCCGGCGACGCCGTGGAGGAACGCTACCAGGGCGGCGGCTACTGCTCGATCGAATACTCCCGCAAGGGCGGCTTTTCGCCGCGCGACCAGTTCGACCTGGAGTAATGGCTGTGCCCGCGGTTCCGACCTGCGGCCGGCAGCTCTGCCGGCCGAGCGGCCGGTTGCCCGTCGCGCAGCCAGGCCGGCATCCGTCACGCCCCTGGCGTGCCTGCGGCACGACTGAGGGCAGGACATGATCCGGCTGGCTTCCGGCGACTGGGACGCGACCATCCTGGTCAGCCAGGGCGCCGCCATCGGCGCCCTGTCCTGGCGCGGCCAGGACATCGTGCAGCCGGTGCCCGAGGGCGAAAGCCCGAATCGCGGGCTGCACAGTGCCTTCCTGATGGCGCCCTGGACCAACCGGCTGGCGGAGGGGCGGATCTCCGTCGGTGGGCAGGACTACGTCATGCCGATCAACCGGCCGCTGGAAGGCCATGCGCTGCACGGCTTTGTCCGCGAACTGGCCTGGACCATCGAGGCCCAGGGGCCGGATCGCGCCGTGATGACCTGTGCCGTGGACCATCCCCCCTTCCGCTGCACCGCGCGGCTGGAGGTGGCGCTGGCGCCGCAGGGGCTGAGCCTGGCGCTGACCCTGACCAATAGCGGGGAAGCGGCGACGCCCATGGGCATCGGCTGGCACCCCTTCTTCACCCGTCCCGCCGGCCTGCGCCTGCGCTTCGCCGCCACCACCGTCTTCGGCCGCGATGCCCGCAACCTGGCCATCTCCCCGCGCCCCAGCGCCGGCCTGCAGGGCGGGGTGGAGGTGCTGGAAGGGCTGGATACGCATTTCGCCGGCTGGGATGGCGTGGCGGTGATGACCCGCCCGGGCGGGCCGGACCTCGCGCTGCGCGCCACCGGCGATTGGGCACACAACCTGCAGATCTACGCCCCGCGCGGCGTCCCGGTGCTGTGCGTGGAGCCGGTGAGCCACGCGCCGGATGCGGTGAACCGCCCCCACATCGCAGCCAACGGCCCGATGCATGTCCTGGCCCCGGGCGAATCCCTGCGGGGCGAGGCAACCCTGCTATTGGTGTAAGCGCCGCACCCCCTTCCACAACCCAGGCGCGGCAGGCCAAACTGGGCGCATGCAAAGCGCTCTCGTGCTCGGTGCCGGTGTCATGGGCCTGTCGGCCGCCTGGGCGTTTTCCCGCGCGGGCTGGGCGGTGCGGGTGGTGGATCAGGATGTGGTGCCCAATCCCCGCGGCAGCTCGGTGGATGACCACCGGCTGATCCGCCACGCCTATGGCGCCGCCACCGGCTACATGCGGATGATCGACCCGGCCTATGCCGCCTGGGACCTGCTTTTCGCCGAGGCCGGGGAACGCCCCTATGTCCAGACCGGCGTGCTGGCCCTGGCCAATGCCCCCGGCGGCTGGCTGGCGGAAAGCCGCGCCGCGCTGCAAGGCGATGGTCATGTGGTGACCGAACTGGACGCCGCGACCGTCGCGGCGCGCCACCCCTTCCTGGCGCCGGATGGCATCGCCGCCGCCTTCCACCTGCCCTCCGGCGGCGTGCTGCTGGCGCGGCGGATCGTGGAATTGCTGGCGCGCTGCCTGGCGGCCCGCGGCATCGATATCCGCCGCGGCCAGGCCATCGGGGTGGACCCCGCCCGTGGCGCGGTGACGCTGGCGGATGGCACGCGCTTGCAGGCCGACCTTCTGGTGGTGGCCGCCGGCCCGTGGGCGCCACGGCTGCTGCCGGGGCTGGCCGCGCGGGTGCGGCCGACGCGGCAGATCATCGTCCGCGTGGCCCCGCCACCCGCGCATGCGGCCGGCTGGCAGGCAGCCCCGATGCTGCTGGACCTCGCCGAGGATGGCGGCTTCTACGCCGTGCCGCCGGTGGCCGGCACGCCGCTGAAGATCGGCGACCACCGCTTCGCCCCCGCCTCCGACCCCGATGCACCGCGGGACGCCACGCCGGCCGAGGCGGCGGAAATCCTCGGGCTGGCCCGCCACCGGATCCGTGATCTCGAAAGCTATCGCGTACTCTCCGCCGCCGCCTGCTACTACGATGTGGAGGCGGAGGAGCGATTCGTGGTCGAGAAGCTGGGGGAGCGTGCCTTCGTGATGTCCGGCTTTTCCGGCCACGGCTTCAAATTCGGCAGCCTGCTCGGCCTCGCTTTGGCGCGCGCGGCGGCCGATCCGTCCCTGGCGCCGGGCCTCGCTGCCTGGGCCGCCGGTGCCACCCCGCCGCCGCCAGGGCTTCTGGCCGATCTGCAACAGGCTGCCACGACATGAGCGTGACCGATGATCTGGTCCTCGGCCTGACCCGGGTGATCGACCTGCCCGGCCTGACGGAGGCCGCCGGCGCGCGGCTGGGTGCCGACGACATCGCCGCCCTGGTCGAGGAAGCCGCGCGCTTCACCGGGGAGAAGATGGCACCGGGCTGGCAGCAAGCGGACCGCCACGGCGCCCGCTACGCCAACGGCACCGTCACCTGCCCGCCGCACTACACGCCGTTGATGCGGGACTGGATCGACAGCGGCTGGCAGGGCATTGCCGCGCCGGTCGAACATGGCGGGCAGGGCCTGCCGCATGCGCTGTGGATCGCGGTGACGGAGCTGGCCTCGGCCGCTGACATGGCCTTTTTCCTCGGCCCGGTGCTGACCGCCGGCGCCATCGACCTGCTGGTGGGCCATGCGACGCCGGACCAGGCGGAGCGCTGGCTGCCGAAACTGGTCTCCGGCGAATGGACGGGCACCATGTGCCTGACGGAGCCGCAGGCGGGCTCCGACCTTTCGGCGCTGCGCTGCCGGGCGGAGCCGTTGGCGGAGGGGCGCTACGCCCTGCACGGCCAGAAGATCTACATCACCTGGGGCGAGCACGACCTGACGGAGAACATCCTCCACCTGGTCCTGGCCCGGCTGCCCGGTGCGCCGGAAGGCTCGCGCGGCATCTCGCTGTTCGCCGCGCCCAAGATGCTGGCCGAGGGCGGCCGCAACGCGCTGCGCTGTGGCGGCATCGAGCACAAGCTGGGCATCCACGCCTCCCCCACCTGCATCATGCTGTTCGACGGCGCCGAGGCGGAGCTGGTGGGTGAGCCGGGCCGCGGCCTTAACGCCATGTTCGCCATGATGAATGCCGCCCGTCTCGCCGTCGGCGTGCAGGGCGTTGGGCAGGGGGCGCGGGCGTTGGCGCTGGCGGAAACCTATGCCGCGCAGCGCAGCCAGAATGGCCGCAACATCGACCGGCACCCGGATGTCGCCCGCATGCTGGCGGAGATGCGCGCCACCACGCTCGCCGGCCGCCTGCTGGCGCTGGAAGCCGCCGCGGCGCTCGATCGGCACCACCTGCTGGGGGATGAGGCAGGCGCCACCCGCCTCGCGCTGCTCACCCCCATCGTCAAGGCGTGGTGCACGGATCGGGGGGTGGAGAATGCCAGTCTCGGCATCCAGGTGCATGGCGGCATGGGCTTCGTGGAAGACAGCGGCGCCGCCCAGGTGATGCGGGACGCCCGCATCGCGCCGATCTATGAGGGCACCAACGGCATCCAGGCGATCGACCTGCTGGTCCGCAAGCTGGCCCGGGACGAGGGTGTGGCCATGCGCGCCTTGCTGGCCGAGGTTGCCGCCACCGATCCGCGCCTGGCCCAGCCCAGCGCCCGCCTGGGCGCCGTCACGGACCTGCTGCTGGGCCTCCAGGCGCGCGACGCGGATGCGGCGCAGTCCCTGGCGGCCGCCTATCTCGATGCGTGCGGCTGGCTGCTGGGCGGCTGGATGCTCGCCCGCGCCGCTGCCGCCAGCCCGGATCGGGCCGCCCTGACAGGATTCTACCTCGCCCGCCTGCTTCCCCGGGCCGAGGCGCGTTGCCTTGAAATTGAGCAGGGCGCACTGCTGCCCCTGCCGCCGCAGCATTAACGGATCCATCATGCCTCTTGCGCGCTGGCCGACCGGACGCATCTGCTGCCAACCGATATGACCGCATCCTTGTCCTCCCCCGCCCTTCACCGCTCCCGCCCCAAGGTTGCCATTATCGGCGCCGGGCCCGGGGGTCTCGCCGCCGCCATGCTGCTGGCCGCCTCCGGCGCCAGGGTCACGGTCTATGAAAAGGATGAGGTGGTGGGCGGGCGTACCCGCACCCTGACCTCGCCGGAGGGCTACAGCTTCGACCTCGGCCCAACCTTCTTCCTGTACCCGCGCATCCTGAAAGAGATCTTCTCCCGCTGCGGCGCGGATCTCGAACAGGAAGTCGATATGCGGCGGCTGGAGCCGCAGTACCGGCTGCTGTTTGAACAGGGTGGTGAGGTCACCACGCTGGATGCCAGCGCCAATCTGGAGCGCATGGAAGCCGCGATCGCCCGCATCTCGCCTGGCGACGCCAAGGGCCTGCGCCCCTTCATGCAGGAAAACCGCGCCAAGCTGGAAGCCTTCCGGCCGGTGCTCGAACGCGCCTTCTCCACCGCCGCCGACATGATCCGACCGGACATGATCAAGGCGCTGCCGCTGATGAAGCCCTGGTCCACCGTGGACAAGGATCTGGCACGGCACTTCAAGGACCCGCGGGTTCGCCTCGCTTTCTCCTTCCAGACCAAATACCTGGGCATGTCGCCATTCAAATGTCCGGCGCTGTTCACCATCCTGTCCTTCCTGGAATACGAACACGGCGTCTTCCACCCGATCGGTGGCTGCGGCGCCGTTTCCAACGCCATGGCGCGCGTCGCCGAACGCCTCGGCGCCGATATTCGCCTGAACAGCCCGATCGACCGCATCGCCTTCGACGGCAAGCGCGCCAAGGGCGTGGAGATCGGCGGCACGCGGCATGACGCCGACGCGGTGGTGGTCAATGGCGACTTCGCCGGGACCATCCCGAAGCTGATCCCGAACCATCTGCGGAAGACCTGGACCGACAAGAAGATCGGCAAGGCGCGCTATTCCTGCTCCACCTTCATGCTCTACCTCGGCCTGGACCGCACGCTGCCGGGCGTCGCCCACCACAACGTCATCCTGTCCGAGCAGTATCGCCAGAATATCGGCCAGATTGAATCTGGCGAGATTCCGGAAATCCCCTCCCTCTACGTCCAGCACGCCGGCGCCACGGACCCGACCATGGCCCCCGAAGGCCACTCCGCCCTCTACGTCCTCGTCCCCGTGCCGAACCTGATCCTGCAGCCCGACTGGGCGCAGCAAAGCGCACGCTTCCGCGAAATCGCCCTCGATCGCCTGAAGGTGCTCGGCCTTGGCGACCTGCGGCCCCACATCAAATACGAACGCATCGTCGCGCCGCAGGATTGGGAAAGCGACTACAACGTGGGCTTCGGCGCTACCTTCAACCTGTCCCACGAACTGCCGCAAATGCTGCTGTTCCGCCCCGGCAACCGCTTCCGCGATGTGGAGGGCGTGTACCTGGTCGGCGGCGGCACCCACCCCGGCAGCGGACTGCCGGTGATCTACGAAGGCGCCCGCATCACCACCGGCCTGCTCGCCGCCGACCTCGGCCTGTCCGGCGCCCCCAGCCGCCCCACCGCCGACAGCGGCTTCCAGGCGGCAACCCCGGTGACGGCGGAGCCTTAACCAGGTTCGGGCGGGTGGCCTTGCAAGGAGGGCTCTGCCCTCCCTGCACCCTCCCGCGAAGGGGCAGTGGCCCCTTCGAACCCATGGATGAGGGGTAGGTGGAAGGAGGGGCGTGGAGGGCGTTCGGGGCCAGGCGGTCGCGCCGAGCCCCACCTTCCACCTACCCCTTAACGGGATTCCAAAGGGACCACTGTCCCTTTGGCGGGGGTGCAGGGGGCAGCGCCCCCTGCAATACCACCCGCGAAAACGGCTAAGACTTCGGACGACACGGAGGAACGCGCATGGCAGACCGGGTGGTGGTGGTGGGGGGTGGCCTCGGTGGCCTGGCCGCGGCGTGTGTGGCGGCGGCGCGTGGGCACAAGGTGACGGTGTTGGACAAGAACCCCTGGATGGGGGGGAAGGCGGCGGTGTTGAATCTGGAGGCGCCGGATGGGTCCGGGTCTTTCCGGTTCGACATGGGGCCGACGATTCTGACGGTGCCGCGGGTATTGCGGCGGATTTATGCGGAGGCCGGGCGGGATCAGGCGAAGGAGTTGCCGCTGATCCGGCTGGACCCGCAGTGGCGCTGTTTCTTCGAGGATGGCACGCAGATCGACCTGATGGCCGATGTGGCGACCATGCAGGCGGAGATCGAGAAGTTCGCCCCGGGCCGTGGGTTGGGCGAGGGCTATCGCAAGTTCCAGGAGGAGAGCCGGCACCTGCATGGGGTGTCGGAGAAGTTCTTCTTCTGGCGGCCGGTCGAGGGTGTGACGGACACCATCGACATGAAGGCGAATCTCAACCCGAACACGCTGCGGGATGTCTTGTCGCTGAAGATGGGCCAGACGGCGGCCAAGATCATTCGCGGTCATGTGCCGGATGAGCGCCTGGCGCAGATGCTGGACCACTACTGCCAGTATATCGGGTCTTCGCCTTATCTGGCGCCGGCGGTGGTGTGCTCGATCGGCGACATGCAGGCGAGCGAGGGTGTCTGGTACCCGGTGGGCGGCACCCGCGCGGTGGCGGAGGGTCTGGCGAAGCTGGCCGGCGAGCTGGGCGCGGAGCTGCGCACCAATGCCGAGGTCACGGGCTTCGACATCGAGAATGGCACCATCAAGGGCGTCCGCATGGGCAGCGAGACGATCGCCTGCGATGCGGTGATCTCCAACATGGACGCCATCCGCACCTACAAGGAACTGGTGGGCGGCGAGCCGGGCCGGAAATACGCCAAGAAGAACTTCGAGCCGGCCTGTTCGGGCGTGGTTCTCTATCTCGGCCTGAACAAGCGCTACGACCATTTGGCGCATCACTGCTTCGTCTTCTCCCGCGATGCGGAGGAGGAGTTCGACGCGATCTACAAGAAGGGTGAGCCGGCCCCCGACCCGACCGCCTACCTGGCGGCCACGTCGTGCAGCGATGACGGCACGGCGCCGGCGGGGGGGGAGGCGCTGTATGTGCTGGTCCATACCCCGCATCTGCGCCCGCACCATGACTGGTCGAAGATGTTCCCGAAGTATCGGCAGACCATCCTGGACAAGCTGAAGCGCACCGCGGGGATGGAGGATATCGAGGAGCGGATCGTGGTCGAAAGCCAGCTCACGCCCGTCGATATCCATGAGCGCTACAAGGTGCTGGACGGTGCGATTTATGGCCTTGCCAGCCATGGCAGCTTCACCGGCGCCTTCAAGCCGGGCAACCGGTCCAAAATGGTGAAGGGCCTGTATCTGTGCGGTGGCGCCGCGCATCCGGGGCCGGGCATGCCGATGGTGATGATGTCCGGCTGGATCGCGGCGGATGCGCTGGACCGCGACCGCGGCGGCCGTGGCATGTCCGATACGGCGCGCGAGGCCGGGCGGCGGGAGGCGGAGCTGCCCGCCGCGGCGGAGTAGCCATGCCATGAACGCCATGCCGCCAGCGGCCCAGGGCGGTGAACGGGGCGGTGAACGGGGCGAGGCGGGCGACAGCCCGGTCACGCTGTACGACCCGCGCCGCATGGCGTTCTTCCACTACATGTTCAGCCGCTTCTTCCGCACACATATGCGCGCCGGGCGGGTGGCGCGCTGGGGCCTGCCGGGGGATTACGGCGCGCGGCCGCTGGTGGTTTTCGCCAACCATCCGGGCTGGTGGGACGGGGTCGCCTTCATGCTGCTGTCGAACCGGCTGTTCCCGGGGCGGCGCATGTTCGTGCCGATGGATGCCGGGGCGATCACCAAATACCGCTTCATGACGCGCATCGGGGTTTTCGGCGTGGAGGGCGGCACGCCGCGCGGTGCCGTGGCCTTCCTGCGCACCGCGCGGCAGGTGCTGGCGGCGCCGGACCGGATGCTGTGGATGAACGCGCCGGGCCGCTTCAGCGATGTGCGCGAACGCCCGGTGCCGATCGCCCCCGGCATGTCCCGCCTGCCGGAGATGGCGCGCGATGCGCTGTTCGTGCCGCTGGCGCTCGACTACCCCTTCTGGTCCGAGCGCAAGGCGGAAATGCTGTGCGCCTTCGGCCCGCCGATCGAAGCCGCCACACTGGCCGCGCTGCCGCGGGAGGACCGGCTGGCAGTGCTGTCGGGCGCGCTGGCCGCCACCATGGACCGCCTGGCGCAGGATGCCATCGCGCGGGACCCGGCGCGGTTCGAGACGCTGCTACAGGGCCCCGAAGGCATGGGTGGCATCTATCAGCTCTGGCGACGCTTGCTTTCCGCGGTGAAGGGACAATCATTTGACCCAAGACATGATCCCACGGGGGGGGCGCGTTAGGCGATGGATACGGATGGCACCTGGGATTTCACCTGGGCCTGGATAGCGCTCGCGCTGGCCATGTTCCCGGCCACCATGGGGGTGGTGAACCTGTTCCTGGTCCGTCCGCCCCGCGGCACGCCTGCGGATGGGACGCTGGTTTCCATCCTGGTCCCGGCGCGGAACGAGGCCGCGAACATCGCCGGCTGCCTCGATGTCGCGCTGGCCTCCGCCGGCGTGGCGGTCGAAGTCGTGGTGATGGATGACGGCTCCACCGACGGTACGGCGGAGATCGTGCGTTCCTATGCGGCGCGGGATGCGCGGGTGCGGCTGGAGGCGGCGCCCGCCCTGCCGCCGGGCTGGACCGGCAAGGTGCATGCCTGCGCCCGCCTGGCGGATGCCGCGCGCGGCACGCATTTCCTGTTCATCGATGCCGATGTGCGCCTGGCGCCGGAGGCTGCTTCCACCATGGCCGGCCACGCCGCGCGCACCGGCACGGCGATGGTCACCGGCGTGCCGAAGCAGAACATCGGCTCGCTGGGTGAGGCGCTGACGGTGCCGATGATCAATTTCCTGATCTTCTGCTACCTGCCCGGCGGCGGCCGCGCCTTCACCCGGCGCTCCGGCATGGCGGCCGCCTGTGGCCAGCTTCTGCTGGTGGAGCGGGAGGGATATTTTGCTGCGGGCGGGCATGAGGGTGTGCGCGGCGTCCTGCATGACGGGCTGGCGCTCGCGCGCCGCATGCGCGAGCACGGCCTGGCGACGGAAATCGTCGAGGGCCACGCGCTGGCCACCTGCCGCATGTACACGAATTTTCGGGATAGTTGGGCCGGCTTCATCAAGAATGCGCGGGAGGGCATGGCGACGCCGGTGGGGCTGCCGATCTGGACCGTCATGCTGGCCGGCGCGCATCTCTGGCCGTTCTTCTTCCTGCCGCGCAGCGCCGCGATCCTGGCGCTGGCGCTGGGCTTCGCGCTGCGCGCCGCCGTCACGCTACGGGTGCGGGAGCCGTGGTGGACCATTCCGCTGCATCCGCTGACGGTGCTGGTGGCACTCGCCATCCAATGGGTGGCGCTGGCGCGCGGGCTGATGGGCAAGCCGGCCGGATGGAAGGGGCGGGCCTATGAGCCCGTCTGAAGCAGTTTCGGACTATGCGCTACAACAACCAGCTGGGGGCGGTTCGCCGTGCCCCGGCACGTTGAAACGGCCGTAGCTGCGCATGGACCAGTCCGCGTTCACGGCCGGGCTTGCCGCAGGGCCACCGAACCGGACGGAAACGACGGAAAATTTCCCTGTCGCATCCCGCCTGCTGCCGCCCGAATTGCGGCCGAAGGTCATCGCCTTCTACCGCTTCGCCCGCATGGCGGACGACATTGCCGATGCGCCGGACCTGTCGCCTGACGTGAAGCTGGCGCGGCTGGATGCGATGGAACGCCTGCTGGACGACCCGCGCGGCCCGCTGGCCGAGGTCGGCACGGCGGAGGCGCGGGTGCTGCTCTCCGCCTTCCGCCAGGATGCGGTGCAGTCGCGCTACGCGGATTGGCCGGCGCTGGAGGACTACTGCCAGCGTTCCGCCGCGCCGGTCGGTCGCATGCTGCTGCGCCTGCATGGGGATACGCATCCGCAGGCCGCACCTGCCGCCGATGCGCTGTGCGCCGCCTTGCAGATCCTGAACCATTTGCAGGATCTGGTGCCGGACCGCGCCACGATGGGCCGCATCTACCTGCCCGAATCCTGGATGGCTCTCGCGGGTGGGGAAGACGCCTTCTTCGCCCCCGCCAACCCGCTGCGCCGTGCCGTGCTGGATGCGGCGCTGGATCGGGTGGAGGCGGCGCTGGAAGCGGCGGCGCCGCTGCCGCGCCTGTTGCAATCCCGCTTGCGGCGTCAGGCGGCGGTGACCCTCGCCTTGGCCTGGCGCCTGCTGGCCCGGCTGCGCGCGGCGGACCCGGTGGCCGGGCGCGTTGCCCTCCGCCGTACCGATTTCGCCGCCGCCTTTGGCGGCCTGCTGCGCGCCCCGCCCGGCGATGCTGCGGTGGTGCGCGCCCGCGTGGACCGCGCCGGCAGCAGCTTCGGCCGCGGCATGGCGGTGCTGAAGGGCGAACGCCGCCGGGCGCTCTATGCCGTTTACGGTTTCTGCCGCGCGGTGGACGATATCGCCGATGGCGCGATGCCGGAGGCGGAAAAGCGCCGCCTGCTGGCCGCCTGGCGCGGCAAGCTGGTGCAGCCGGATTGTGCGCTCTCCGCCGAACTCGCCCTGGCCCGCGCGGCCTTCGCTTTGCCGCTGGCCGAATGCGTCGCGATGATCGACGGCATGGAGACGGATGCCACCCCCGGCCTGCGCCTGCCGGATGAGGCGGCGCTGGATGCCTATTGCCGCCGCGTCGCAGGCAGCGTCGGTTCCATGGCGGTGCGGATCTTCGGCGCGCCGGGGGCGGAGGCGTTCGGCCTGGCGCTCGGCCGTACCCTGCAACTGGTGAACATCGTACGCGACGTGGATGAGGATGCGGCGATCGACCGCGTCTATGTCCCGGCCTCCCTGCTCGCGCGCCATGGTGTTCCGCCCGGCACGCCTTCTGCCATCGTCGCCCACCCGCATTTCGCGCTATGCTGCGAAGACCTCGCGGCGCGCGCGGCGGCCGGCTTCGCGCGGGCGGAACTCGAATTGCGGGAGCATGACGGCCAGGCGATGAAACCGGCGCGCATCATGATGTGGGGCTACCGCCGGCTGCTGGACCGCATGCTCGCCACCGGCTTCGCCCATCCGCGCCGGCGGCCGCGGCTGACCCGGGGTGAGAAGCTGCATATGGCCTGGCTGGCGGTAAGACCATGACCGTGCATGTGGTCGGCGCCGGCGTGGCCGGGCTGGCGGCGGCGCTGGCCCTGGTGCGCGGCGGCCGTCGCGTGGCGCTGCATGAGGCCGCGCCGGTGGCCGGTGGCCGCTGCCGCGCGCTGCCGGATGGCACCGACAACGGCACCCACGCCTTGCTCGGCGCCAACCATGCGGCGCTGCGCTTCCTGGTGCAGATCGGCGCGCGGGACGGGTGGGTGGAACCCGAACCCACTGGCCTGCCGGTGCTGGATCTGGAAAACGGCAATGCCCGCCGCGTCGCGCTGTCCCCGCTCGGCTGGGGGGATGCGGCGAAACGGCCGGAGGGGGTGACGCTGGGCAGCCTGCTCGCCCTGCTGCGCCTGACGCTGCCGGGCCCGGATCGCAGCGTGGCGGAGGTGTTCGCCCACCACCCGAAGCTGCTGCGCGCCCTGGTGGAGCCACTGACGGTGGCCGCGCTGAACACCCCGGTGGGCGAGGCCTCCGCCAGCCGCCTTGGTGCCGTGCTGCGGCGGCTGGGCGGCAAGGGCGCGGCGCGGCTGCTGGTGGCGCGCCAGGGACTCGGGCCGGATCTGGTGGCGCCGGCGCTGGCGACACTCGCCTGCCATGGCGCCAACCTCCGCACCGGGGCGCGGCTGCGCGCGCTGGTGCAGGAAGGCGGCCGCGTCACCGGCCTGGATTTTGGCGCGGCAACGCAGCCGATTGGCCCCACCGACGCCGTGGTGCTGGCCCTGCCGCCGTGGGAGGCCGTGCGCCTGCTGCCCGGCCTGCCGGTACCGGCCCGCCATGCGCCGATCCTCAACGTGCATTTCACCCGGATCGAGGAGGGCGAGGTGCGTTTCATCGGATTGCTCGGCGGGCTGGCGCAATGGGTGCTGGTGCGCCCTACCGGCGTCTCCGTCACCGTCAGCGCGGCGGATAACAGCGTCGGGCTGAGCGATGCGGAGGCCGTGTCGCAAATCTGGCCGGAGGTGCGGGAGGCCGCGCTGCGCTTCGGCCTGCCCGGCGCCTGGCCGGTGGAGCCACCCCCGGCGCGCGCCGTGCGCGAACGCCGCGCCACGCCGCGGCACGGGCTGAACCCGCCCCCCGCCCCGCCGCGCTGCCCGCTGCCGAATCTGGCGCTGGCCGGCGACTGGACGCTTGCCGCCCTGCCGGCAACGATCGAGGCCGCCATCCGATCCGGCGAGGCCGCCGCCGCCGCGCTGCTCTCCGCCCAGGCCCGCCAGGCCGTCGCGGCGTGATGGCGGCCGAGACACCGTCCGGCGCGCTCGCGCGGCTGCGCGCGGCGGAGGCGCGGGATGGCCGCCTCTCGCTGGACCAGCGGCGGGACCTGCTGGACCGCCTGGCCAAGACCCTGCTGGCGCGGGCGGAGGATCTGGCCGCGGCGCTGGATGCCGATTTCGGTGGGCGATCCCGGCTGGAGACGCTGCTGGCGGATGTGCTGTGCACCGTCGATTCCGCACGCTATTCGCGCCGCCACCTGAAAAGCTGGGCGCGGCCCCGCCGTGCCGCCGTGCCCTACCCCTTCTGGCCGGCGCGGGCGTGGGAGGAGCCGGTGCCGAAGGGCATCATCGGGATCATGGCGCCCTGGAACTACCCGGTGCAGCTGGCCCTGGTGCCGGTGGTGGATGCGATCGCCGCCGGCAACCGCGTGGTGGTGAAGCCGAGCGAGGGCGTGCCCCGCACCGCAGCCCTGATCGCGGAGGTGCTGGAGGCCGCCCTCGGCCCGGAGATCGCCGCGACCGTGCTCGGCGGGCCGGATGTGGCGGCGGATTTCGCCGCGCAGCAATGGGACCATTTGATGTTCACCGGCGGCACGGAGACCGGCCGCAAGGTGGCCGTGGCCGCCGCGCGCAACCTGGTGCCGGTGACGCTGGAGCTCGGTGGCAAATGCCCGGCCCTGGTGCTTCCCGGCGCCGATCTGGCGGTGGCGGCGCGGGACATATTGGTGGGCAAGGCGGTGAATGCCGGGCAGACCTGCGTGGCGCCGGACACCGTGCTGCTGGTCGGCCACGCCCCGGAAGCCTTCATCGCAGCCTGCCGCGCCAGCGGCCTCGCCTTGCCGGAGACCGGCCTGGCCAGCGACGCCCAGGCGGCACGGCTGGACCGGCTGGTGGAAGGCGTGGCGCTGCAACCGCTTGGCCCGGATGGCCCCGGCCGGCAACGCGCCCTGGCGCTCGCCTTCCCCAAGCCCGCCGACGCGTTGGCGCGGGAGGAGGCGTTCGGCCCGGTCCTGGCGGTGGAGCCCATGGTGGGTCTCGCGGCCGCGATCGGCTGGATCACCGCCCGCCCGGCGCCGCTGGCGATCTACCTGTTCGGCGCCACGCCGGCGGAGACGGCGGCGGTGGCTGCCGCCACCCGCTCCGGCGCGCTCGTCACGGCCCGAACGGTGGAATATGCCGCCTTTCCGGCGCTCGGATTCGGCGGTACGGGCGGCTCGGGGCAGGGGCGTTATCACGGAAAGGCAGGTTTTTTAACCTTTTCCGAGATTCGTTCACATGTTCGGCATGGCCCCTGGAGCCTTGCGCGCCTCTTTGATCTTCCAAGAAAAAGACTCGCGCATCGGTTGATCTCCAGGCTGGTAGGCACTCGTTAACGGTGCCAAACTCGATGCATGAACGCATCAGAAGAACAGCGTCGGGATGTGTGCACGGAAAGGCTGTGCCTGCGTTTGCCCTTCTCCGAGGATGCCGCGGCACTTGCTGGCCTGATGGGGCCGGACATCAGTGCACGACTTGCATCCTGGCCGGTTCATCTGGCGCCGGAGGCCGCGGCTGCCCGCCTGGGTGAGGCCCGGGCCGCCGCCATGGCCGGGCTGGCGCTGCCCCTGGTCATCACCCGGCGTGATGGGGGGGAAATTGTCGGCTGGATCAGTGCCGCACGATCGGAGGCGGACCGCAACCGTGCCGTGCTGACCTACTGGCTGGGAGATCGTTTCCAGCGCGAGGGGCTGATGCGGGAGGCAGCGCCGGCGGCGCTGGCCGCCATTTTTAGCCAGATGGGCGTCAGCGAGGTGCGCGCCGCCGTACAGCCGGACAACGCCGCCTCCCGCGCCGTGCTGCGCGGCCTGGGCATGCGACCGCTTGGCCTGGGCCACATCTGGTGCGCGGCGAGGGGGCGGGAGGAGCAGTGCGAGTGGTGGACCGTGCTGCGGCCCATCGAGACGATCCTGCCGCAGACCGATGTCGCAGGGGACAGCCTGCCGGCCGCAGCGGGGTAGCCCCGCCGCCGGCGTCGGCGAAGGCCCGATGCCTGGCCCGTAAGCCGCCCTGGCGAGCGGAGGTCCGGCGCGTCATAATCCGTGCCGAGGCGGGCGTGCCGGAACGGTAGACGGAAGGGTCTTAAAAACCCTCGGCCCTGTGCCATGCGGGTTCGATCCCCGCCGCCCGCATTTTCCTCCCGCTGCGGTTCGCGCCAGCGATGCAGCGATGGCCCCCGGGGGCACACCGCAGGCTTCCCCGCGTCGGACCGGAGCGGTGGGATGCGGAGAAGTAGTAACCAATACGTAAGAATGCTCATATATTGAAGATCAGGAATGAAGATCGAGACGCCGGGTGTATACATTATTCCCTGCATTCGAGGCTGCTCCCAGCCTCACGCAAGCACCGGCCGTGCCGCGGCCTTGCGCGGCGATGCAGGCGACCGGGCGTGACCTGCCGGCCGACTTCGGGTGAGCACCGCCAGCGCCATGGCGCCAATGCCGCCGGAAACGTCGGCGCCGCATGACTGGCGCAATCCTAGCTGGATTCTGGACCGGCTGAGCACCGCGGTCTGGATCTTCGATATTGATCATGGCCGGGTGGTCTGGGCAAATGCCGCGGCGCTCGAGGTCTGGAATGCGGCCACGCTGGATGAGCTGGTGGCGCGGGACCTGAAGGCGGATATGTCCCCCGCCGTGGCGCGCCGGCTGCGGCAGTACCAGGGCGACTTCATCAGCCACGACGCGGTCTTCACTGAGATGTGGACCCTTTATCCGCGCGGCGCGCCACGGCCTCTGGAGGCGCGGCTCAGCGGTGCCAGGCTGCCCGATGGCCGCATGGCCATGCTCTGCGAGGCACGCGACGAAACGCGCCTGCAGCCGGAGGCGATTCGCAGCGCCGATGCGCTGCTGCACACCAGCCTGATGATCTCGCTGCATGATTTCGACGGGCGCACGCTGTACTGCAACCCGGCCGCCCGCGCGAGCTTCGACCAGCCCCGGCTGGACCTGGCCTCACGCTTCCTGCACCGGCGGGACTATGAGCGGATGATGGCGCAGATCCGCAGCGCCGCGGAAGGCAGCATGATCGCCGAGGTTGTCGGCGCCCATGGCCAGCGCTGGCATGAGCTGACGGTGCGCGCCTGCCACGACCCGGTCTCCGGCCGCCCGTCCATCCTGGTCAGTGAGACCGATGTGACGGAGCTGAAGGAGGCGGAGGCGCTGGCGCAGAACCGGGCGCATCATGATCCGCTGACCGGCCTGCCGAACCGGCTCGCCATGCCGTTGCGGTTCAATGCCATGGTCCGGAAGGCGGAACAGCGTGGCGCCCGGATCGGCGTGCTGTTCATCGATCTCGACCAGTTCAAGGCCATCAACGACACGCTCGGACACCTGCATGGCGACGCCGTGCTGATGGAGGTCGCCAAACGGCTTTCGGCGCTTCGCGTTGGCGACGATACCGTGATCCGCCTGAGCGGCGACGAGTTCCTGTTCCTGGTGACCGAGGGGCCGGAGGAGCCGGGGCGGATCGATGCGCTGGCCCGGCTGGTGCTGGAACGCCTGGCGCTGCCGGTGCATGGCGAGCGTCGCAAGCTGATGGTGACGCCGAGCATCGGCATCGCCTGCTTTCCCCAGCACGGCACGAACGCGCAATTGCTGATGCAGCGCGCCGACCTTGCCATGTACGCCTCGAAGGCCGGCGGGCGGAACCAGATGCGGGTCTATGACGAGGGCATGCGGAACCAGCGCGAGGAGGAATTGCAGCTTCTGTCGGACCTGCGCGATGCGCTGCGGAACGGCCACATCGTGCCCCACTACCAGCCGCGCTATGCCCCCGGCACGCAGCGCGCCGTGGCGGTCGAGGCGCTGGCCCGCTGGCAGCATCCCGAACGCGGCCTGATCCTGCCCTCCGCCTTCATCCCGATCGCGGAGAAATCAGGCCTGATCAACCAGATCGGCGCCAGTATCATGGAACAGGTGGTGCGGCAGCGTTGCGAATGGGCGCGCCAGGGCCTCGATGTGTTCGTCTCGGTCAACGTCTCCCAGCGGCAACTCTGCGAGGCGGATTTCGCGGCCTCCGTGCAGCGCATCCTCGATAAACAGGGCTGCGACCCGCGGCGGCTGGAGCTGGAGATCACGGAGACGCTGCTGATCGAGGACAACCCGGCGGTCCGCGCCAATCTGGCGACGATCCGCACCCTCGGCATCCGCATCGCAATCGACGATTTCGGCACCGGCTATTCCAACCTGGCCCGCCTGAACGGGATGGCGGTGGATTGCATCAAGATCGATCGCAGCCTGATCCAGGGCCTGCCCCGCAACGAGGAGATCGTCCGCCTGGTGATCGCCATGTGCAACTTCATGCAGGTCGTCATCGTCGCGGAAGGGATCGAGACCCTCGCCATGGCCGAATGGGCGCAACGCCTCGGCTGCCATGAATTGCAGGGCTATTTCTACAGCGGCCCCGTCGATGCCGAGGCGGCGGCGTGCCTGCTGATGGGCCAGGCCACTGCGCCGCTTCAACTTGCGATGGGTTGAGGCGCAAATAGGCATAAAGGGCACGAAACAGAGTTTCGCCGTGCCGAATCCGGCATGGCTGCACGGGCCGCGGCGGCCATGCCATGCTGCCGGGAAACGCCGCGCAGGAGCCTGCCATGTCGCCCCGCTTGTTGTTGCCCTTGCGCCTGCTGCCGCTGGTGCTGCTGCTGGCCTGGCTGCTTCCGCTGCCGGCCCTGGCCTTCGATCCGCCGGGCCTCGCCAATGATGCGGGCGAATATGACAGCGCGCTGAGCCGCCGCTTCCCGGCTGGCGGCACACCCCAGCAGCGCGCCCAGGCCGAGGCCCGCGCGCGTGCCGCGGAGGCCCGCAAGGATTGGGTGGCCGCGGCGGCGGCGTGGGAGGAACGGGTCGGCGCCGGCGATGCCAATGGCGACACCTGGCTGGCTCTGTCCCGCGCCCAGCTTTCGCGCACCCCGCCGGAGGCGCGGCGGGCGCTGCAGGCGGCCTGGCGCGCCTATATGATGGTGCCCGGCGGCGCGCCTGAAATCCCCTCCCTGCTCGCGATGGCGGAGGCGCTGGGCCGGCTGGACCAGCCGGTCTGGCAGATCGAGGCGCTGGAAGCCGTGGTCGATCGCGCGCCCCAGGATGTGCGGCAGCGGG
The DNA here is from genome assembly GCF_051433165.1 of Falsiroseomonas sp. E2-1-a4. Lineage (NCBI taxonomy): Bacteria > Pseudomonadati > Pseudomonadota > Alphaproteobacteria > Acetobacterales > Roseomonadaceae > Falsiroseomonas > Falsiroseomonas sp. E2-1-a4. The sequence continues at coordinate 45,084 of NZ_JBHMFS010000013.1, forward strand.
AGGCGCTGGCCAGCGCCCGCCGCAGCGCCGGCCTGCTGGTGCGCCGCATCACGACGGAGCCGGATGCCGAGCCGGCGCGCGCCTGCCTCGCCTTCACCTCCGCCCCCGCGCGGCGCACGGATTGGCAGCCCGCCGACTGGCTGCGCGCGGAACCGGCGATGCCGAGCATGGCTGTGACGCGGGAGGGTGATGTGCTGTGCGTCGCCGGCCTGCCCTGGGGCGAGACGACGCGGCTGGTGCTGCGCGCCGGGATGCCGGGGGAGGACGGGCTGCGCGTGCAGCGCGACCGCAGCTACCGCATCGCCATGCCGAACCGCCCGGCCCGCATCGCCTTCGACAGCCGCGCCTTCCTGCTGCCGCAAGGTCAGGACCCGCGCGTGACGGTCGCCACCGTCAATGTCGCGGCGCTGAACCTGACGCTGGTGCGGGTGACGGAGCGCAACCTGGTGCCGCTGATGCGCGACTGGCGCCCGGGCCAGGTGATGGAGGAATGGATCGGCGAGAACCTGTCCGAGGATCTCGGCCGCGTGGTCTGGGAAGGCCGTGCGGAGCTGCCGCGGGCCGAGCCCAACCGCATGTCCCGCGCCGCCCTGCCGCTGCCGGAGGCGCTGCGCAGCGCCGGCCCTGGCATGTATGTGCTGGTGGCGCGGCCCGGCGATGGCACCCCGCGTGGCCGCAGCGCCTCGCTGGCGGTGCTCGCCACCGATCTCGGCATCACCGCCTGGCGCGGGCCGCAGGGGCTGGCGGTGCAGCTTCGCGGATTTTCGGACGCAAGGGTGCGGGATGGCGTGCGCGTGGCGCTGCTGGCGCGCAACAACGACATCCTGGCGGAAGCGCAGACGGATGCGGATGGGCTGGCGCGCTTTAACGCCGCGGTGCTGCGCGGTGCGGGCAATCTGGCGCCGGTCGCGGTGCAGGCCTTCTCGGGCGAGGATTTCGCCACGCTCAACCTGGAAAGCGCCGCCTTCGACCTGACCGATCGCGGGGCGGAGGGACGGCCGCATCCGGGGCCGCTCGATGCCTTTTTGTGGCTCGACCGCGGCATCTACCGGCCGGGGGAGGTGGTGCAGGTGGGCGCGTTGCTGCGCGATGGCGCAGGGCAGCCGGTGGATTTGCCGGTGCGGCTGCGGGTGAAGCGGCCGAACGGCCAGGTGTTTTTCGAGAGCGTGCCAGACCGTGTGCAGGGCGCGGCCTTCGTCGCCCCCGTGGCGCTCTCCGCCAGCGCGCCGGCGGGGGCCTGGACGGTGGAGGTGCTGGCGGACCCGAACGCGCCGCCGATCGGCACCACAAGCTTCCGGGTGGATGCCTTCGTGCCGGAACGGTTGGAAGTCATCGCCGGCCCTGCCCCCGGCACGCTGGTGCCGGGCCAGGAGATGCGAATCCCCGTCGCCGCCCGCTTCCTGTATGGCGCGCCCGGCGCCGGGCTTTCGGGGACGGCGGAACTGCGCCTGTCCGTCGACCCGCAGCCCTTCGAGGCCTGGCGCGGCTGGCGCTTCGGCCTGATGGACGAGAGCTTCACCCCGGACCTCCAGGTGTTCGACGTGCCGGAGACAGATGCGGAGGGTAAGGCGGTGCTCGCCCTGCTGCTGCCCCAGGCACCGGACACCACGCGGCCGCTGCGCGCCGATGTGGCGGTGCTGATGGCCGAACCGGGTGGCCGGACCAGCGGCACGCGGCTGTCCCTGCCGGTGCGCGCGCGCGGCACGCTGCTCGCCATCCGCCCGGCCTTTGAGGGTGGCGCAGTGAATGACGGCGCCGAGGCCGCCTTCGACATCGCCGCCGTGAACCCGGATGGCGTCGCCATCGCCGGCACGCTGCGCGTGCGGCTGATGCGCGAGCGCCCCGACTGGCGGATCGTGACCCGGGAGCGCCTGGCCCGCTACGAGACGGTGTGGCGCGACGAGCCGGTGGATTCCACCGATGTGCAGGTGGCCCCCGGCCAGCCGGCCCGCTTCGCCCGCAGCCTGACCTTCGGCCGCTACCGGCTGGAGGTGACGGAGCCGAACGGCCTCGGCATCGCCAGCTACCGCTTCCGCGCCGGCTGGGCGCAGGCGGAATCGGCGGAGGTGCCGGACCGCGTCGATGTCGCCGCGGACCGCCAAGCCTACAGCGCGGGCGACACGGCCCGGCTGCGCATCACCCCGCCCTTCGCCGGGCGGGCCAGCATCGCCGTGCTGACGGATCGCGTGGTGTCGCTGCGCGAGATCGAGGTGCCGGAAGCGGGCGCCGACATCGAGGTGCCGGTGGAATCCGCCTGGGGTCCCGGCGCGCATGTCGCCGTCACCGTCTTCCGGCCGGGCGCCGCGGCCGGGCGGCCGGGTCGCGCGCTGGGCCTCGCCTGGCTCGGGCTGGACCCGGCGGCACGGCGGCTGGAGGTGGCGATCGATACGCCGCCGCTGGCCCGGCCGCGCACGCGCATCGAGGTGCCGGTCCGCATCCCCGGCGCCGGTGCCTCCGCCATGGTGACGCTGGCCGCGGTGGATGAGGGCATTTTACGAATTACCAACTTCGCCTCCCCCGACCCGGTGGCGCATTTCCTGGCGCGGCGCCGGCTGGGCCTCGATATCCGCGACGATTACGGCCGTCTGATCGCGCCGGCCGAGGGCGAGGCGGCGGTGCTGCGCCAGGGTGGCGACGGCATGGAGGCCGGCGCGCTGCTCCAGGTGCCGCAGCGCGTGGTGGCGCTGTTCCAGGGGCCGGTGGCGGTGGCCGCCGACGGCACCGCGACCATCCCGCTCGACCTGCCGGATTTCGCCGGGGAGGTGCGGCTGATGGTGGTGGCCTGGGACGGCGCCCGCATCGGCAGCGCCTCCAGGCCGATGACCATCCGCGAACAGGCGGTGGCCGAAGCCCTGCTGCCGCGCTTCCTGGCCCCGGGCGATGAGGTGCGGCTGCCTGTGCTGCTGCACAATGTCGAACTGCCGGCCGGTGATTTCCGCGCCACGCTGACGGCGACCGGCGCCATTGCGCTGGCCGGGCCGGATACGCTGGACGTGAAGCTCGCCGCCGGCGCCCGTGCGGTGCCGGCGACCATCCTGCGTGGCGTCAGTGTGGGGCAGGGCATGCTGCGCCTGGCCGTCACCGGGCCGGGCGGGTTCCGGACGGAAAGGGAGGCGGAGATCACCGTCCGATCTTCCCGCCCCGCGGTCAGCGAGGTCGCCATCAGCACCCTCGCACCGGGGGCCACCGCCCCCGTGGCGCTGCCGTCTTCGCGCTTCCTGGGGGGAAGCTGGCGCGCCACGGCAAGCTGGGGCGCGCCGGTGCGCTATGACCCGCAGGCACTTTTGGCGGGCCTGCGCCGCTTCCCGCTGGATTGTGTGGAACAGGCCGGGTCTCGCCTGCTGGCGCTGTCCTATGCGCCGGCCAACCCGGATACGGCACAGGAGGATGCGGCGCTGCTCGGCCGGGCGATTGCCTCGGTGCTCGACCGGCAGACCTATTCCGGCCGCTTCGGCTATTGGAGCGCCGAGGGCAACGTCCAGAATTGGGCCAGCCTGTATGCCACCGAGGCTCTGCTGCGGGCGCGCGCCAATGGTGCCCCGGTGCCGGAGGCGGCGCTGGATGCGGCCTTGCAGGCGGCGGAGGATGACCTGGAGAACAGCGGCAATTCGCCGGAGTATCTCGCTGCCCAGGCCTACCGCGTGCATGTGCTGGCCTTGGCCGGGCGCAACCGGCTCGGCGCGGCGCGGCGGCTGGCGGAACAGCTCGACCAGCTGCCGACGCCGCTCGCCAAGGCCCAGCTCGCCAGCGCCTTCGCCCGTGCCGGGGACCGCGACCGGGCGGAGGCGATCTTCGCCGCCAGCCTGTCCAGCCCGGCGCGCAACACCTGGCACGCCGATTTCGGCAGCGCGGCGCGGGATGCGCTGGCCACGGCCCTGCTGCTGCGCGAATCCGGCGTGGCGCAGGACCGGCTGCCAGCGCTGCTGGCCCGCCTGCCGGGGGCGGAGTTCACGCCGGCCGTCAGCAACACCCAGGAACAGGCCTGGGCCGTCGCCGCGGCCTTCGTGCTCGGGCGTGACGGACGCCCGGCGCGGATCACGCTGGACGGCCGGGATCTGCCGGTGGCGGGCGTGGTGACCACGCCGTTGATGGCGGCCGGGCAGGCGCGCAACCGCGGCGATGCGCCGGTGGTGCAGGCGGTGTCCATCGCCGGCGTGCCGACGTCGCCTTTGCCCGCGGCGTCCCAGGGCATGCGGTTGGCGCGGCGCTTCTTCGCGCTGGATGGCCAGCCGCTGAACCTCGATGCGTTGCGCGCCGGCACCGGCTTCGTGCTGCTGATGGAAGCGCGGGCCACCAGCAATGAACGCCACCTGGCCATGGTGATCCAGGGCCTGCCGGCGGGGTGGGAGATTGCCGGGCGGCTCGGCCCGGGCGAAGTGCAGGGGATGCCCTGGCTCGGCACGCTGACGGAGCCGGACGCGCAGCCGGCGCGGGATGACCGCTATGCCGCGGCGCTGGAACTGACCCCGGAAGCGCCGCTGGCACGCTTCGCCGTGCGGGTGCGGGCGGTGACGGCGGGCAGCTTCGAGCTGCCGGGGATGGAGGCGCAGGACATGTACCGCCCCGGTATTTTTGCGCGGCAGAACGCAGCGCGCATCACGGTGCTGCCGAGCGAGTGATGCGGCGCGCGGGGCGCCTGGTTCTCGGGATCGGCGCGCTGGCGGTCGGGGTGTTCGCGCTCGACCGCGCCCTGCCCCCCGACCTCTCCCGCCTGCATTCGGGCGTGGAAGTTCTGGACCGCCACGGCCGCACCCTCTCCACCCTGCCGGCGCCGGGCGGCATCTGGCGCCTGCCCACCGCCACGGCCGACGTCCCGCCGCATCTGGTCGCCATGCTGGTCGCCGCCGAGGATGCGCGCTTCCGCTGGCACCCGGGCGTCGATCCGCTGGCGCTGACCCGCGCCGCCTTCCAGTGGGTCCGTGCCGGCCGCATCGTCTCCGGCGGCTCGACCCTGACCATGCAGGCGGCCCGCCTGCTGGAACCGCGCCCGCGGACGCTCCGCAGCAAGGCCATCGAAATCCTGCGCGCCCTGCAATTGGAGGCACGCTTCAGCAAGGACGAGATCCTCGGCATCTGGCTCACCCTCGCGCCGCAGGGCGGCAATCTGGAGGGGCTGCGCGCCGGCGCCTTCGCCTGGTTCGGCCGCGCGCCCGGCCAGCTCGATGCCGCGGAATCCGCGCTGCTGGTGGCGCTGGCCAGGCGGCCGGAGGCATTGCGGCCGGACCGGCACCCGGAAGCCGCACGCGCGGCGCGGGATGCGATGCTGCGCCACCGCGCCCCCGGCGCCGGGCAGGTCAGCCCGGCGGAGCGCGAACTGGCTTTGGAAACCCCGGTGCCGACCGCGCGCCACCCGATGCCCCGCCTGGCGCCGCACCTGTCCCGCCAATTGGCGCGGAATGCCGCCCCCGGTGCCCGCATCGTCACCACGCTCGACCGCGACCTGCAACGTGCGGCGGAGGCACTGGCCGAGGACCGCCTGCTGGCCCTGTCCGACCACGCCGCCATGGCCATGGTGGTGGCGGAGATCGAGACCCGCGAGATCCGCGCCCTGGTCGGCGGCAGTTTTGGTGTGGAGACCCGCGCCGGCATGCTGGACCTGACGCGCGCCGTGCGGTCCCCCGGCTCGGCCCAAAAGCCCTTCCTGTATGCGCTGGCCTTCGAGGCGGGCGTGGCGCGGCCCGAAACGCTGGTGGCGGACCTGCCCTTCCGCTTCGGCAGCTATGCGCCCGAGAATTTCTCGCGCGATTTCGTCGGCCGTATCACCGCCGCTGATGCGCTGCGCCAATCGCTGAACCTGCCCGCCGTGGCGCTGCTGAGTGAACTCGGCGTGCTGCGCTACGCCACCGCGCTGAAGCTGGCCGGCAGTCCGCCGCGGCTGGCGCGGGGGGCGGAGCCATCCCTGCCGCTGGCGCTCGGCGGGGCCGGGACCACGCTGCGGGAGCTGGTGGCGCTGTATGCGCTGCTCGGCGATGCCGGCCGCGCCGCGCCGCTGGTGGCGCTGCCGGGGCCACCGGCTGAGCGGCCGGAAGTGGTGCTGCCGCGCGCCGCGGCAGCGGTGGCGGGCATCATGGTCAACCCCTTCCCGGGCGGCGGGCCGCAGGGGGTGGCGTGGAAGACCGGCACATCCTGGGGTGGGCGGGATGGCTGGGCGCTGGGGCTGGATGCGCGGCATGTCGCGGGCGTCTGGGTCGGGCGGCCGGATGGCACGCCGATACCGGGCCTGACCGGGCGCGGCGCGGCGCTGCCGGCGCTGGCCGCGATCTTCGCCCGGCTGCCCGCCGCGCCGCGCCAGCCGCTGGCCGTGCGCGCCACGCCGCGCCCCTTCGCCGAGGCCGCGGACCGGCTGCGGCTGCTGTTCCCCATGCCCGGCGCTGTGCTGGCGGAGGGCGGACCCGTGACGCTGCGCGCCGCCGGCGGCCGCCGCCCCCTGGTCTTCCTGGTGGATGGCGCGCCGCTGGACCATCACCGGGCGCGGCGGGAGGCCGCCTGGGTGCCGCCGGGGCCCGGCTTCTACCGCGTTACCGTGCTGGATGCGGATGGCGTGGCGGCGGGGGCGGAGTTGCGGGTGCGCTGACGGCCGCCATCGCCGCCTGCATATGCGCGGGCACAGGCGCTTCCACATGCAGCGTCGGCTCCAACGGCAGTGTCAGCGACCGCGCCAGAAGATGCAGCCCGCCCGCATCGCCGCCGCCATACATCGCATCGCCCAGGATCGGGCAGCCGAGATGCGCGCAATGCACCCGCAACTGATGCGTGCGTCCGGTCTCCGGCACCAGCTCCAGCCAGGTCAGCCCCCCGCCGCGGCCCAGCACGCGCCAGGCGCTGCGGGCCGGGTCGCCCTTCGCATCCACCTGCATCCGCCAGCCGCGCGCGGCGCTGCTGACCTTCGCCAATGGCGCCTCCACCACGCCCGAGTCGCCTGCCGGGCCGCCGCGCACCACCGCCCAATAGGTCTTGCCGACCTGCCGCGCCGCGAACAGCGCGTTGACCCGCGCCAGCATGGGCGCAGTGCGGCCCAGCACCAGGCAGCCGGCGGTGTCGGTGTCCAGCCGGTGCGCCGGCTGTGGCAGGCGCTTCTTGCCGAGGCGGAGCGCCGGCAGCCACTTTTCCAGCGTCTCGCCCTGCCGCGCGGAAACGGGCAGCCCCGCCGGTTTGTCCAGCACCATCAGCTCCGGCCCCAGATGCAGGATGCGGGCTTTTAACCACTGGGGAAGATCCATTGGGTGAAGATTGGGCGGTGCAGCATTCTTCGCTTGGCGAAACCTGCCGGCTGGTGGAACCCTGGGTGGCATGAACGAGCCTGATCTCCGACCGCCTGATCTCCAACCGCCTGACTTCCGACCGATGGTCGTCTGCCTCGGCAGTGTCGTCATGGACCACACTTTCCTCGTGCAGGATATCGTGCAGCCCCCGTCCAAGAACCGCGCCACCGGCTACAGCCTGGGCGCGGGGGGGCTGGCGGCCAATGCCTCCGTCGGCGTGGCGCGCCTGGGCGGGCGCTGCATCTTCTGGGGGCGGGTGGGGGATGACCTCAACGGCCCACCTTTGCTGGAGGCGCTGGGCGCGCAGGGGGTCGATGTCTCCCACTGCCATGTGGCGAGCCAGGCGCGGACCCCGGTTTCTGCGGTGCTGGTGGACCCGGTGGGGGAGCGTAGTATTTATTCCTATCGGGGCGACAACCTCGGCACCGAGCCGGACTGGCTGCCGCTGCATCTGCTGGATACGGCGCAGGCCTTCCTGTGCGACCCGCGTTGGCCGGAGGGCAGCGCACGCGCCCTGGACCACGCGCGCCAGCGTGGCGTACCGACCGTGATCGATGGCGAGAAAAGCGAGACGCGCCTGCTGCTGGACCTGATCCCCCGCGCCGACCACGCCATTTTCTCCCAGCCCGGCCTCACCAACTACGCCCCCGGCGCCCGCCCGGTGGACGGGCTTCGCAAGGCGATCGCCGCCGGCTGCCGGACCGCGGCGGTGACGCGCGGCGAGAAGGGCACGCTTTGGCTGACGGCCGAAGATCCGGAGCCGCGCGTCACCCCCGCCTTCCGCGTCCAGGCCACCAACACCACCGGCGCCGGCGATGTGTTCCACGGCGCCTATGCGCTGGCCATGGCGGAGCGCCAGGGTGTGGCGGAGGCCATGCGCTTCGCCTCCGCCGCCGGCGGCCTGCGGGCGCGGGACGGCGCGACGCCGACGCGCGCGATGGTCGAGGAATTGCTGCGCGGCTGATACCCACGTCCCGATGGTGCGTCACGCGCGCACCCACGAGAAATCAGTGCAGCGCACCATGTGTTGCGAAGACTTCGGATCAACGATCCGGGATGGGGCTTCTTATACCCGGGAAAGGGAGAGGCCCATGACAGACAACTCCGATCCGCAGGTCGATGCGCCTGAAACCGAACAGGAACGCTGGCGGGTCCTGAGCCAGTTGGAAGACTGGCTCGAGCGGCCGATGCTGATGCTGTCCTTCATCTGGCTGAGCCTGGTTCTGGTCGAATTGATCTGGACGACCTCGGGCGTGTTCGAACTGCTGGGCACGATCATCTGGATCATCTTCATCCTGGAATTCGTGCTGCGTTTCGCCCTGGCGCCGCAGAAGATCCAGTTCCTGCGGCGCAATCCCATCACGATCATCGCGCTGGCGGCGCCGGCGTTCCGATTCCTGCGCGTGCTGCGCTTCCTGCGGCTTGGTCGCGGGCTGCGGCTCGTCAGGATCGTCGGCACGGCCAATCGCGGCCTGAACGCGCTGCGCAAAAGCTTCGACCGGCGGGGGCTTGGATATGTGCTTGCCACGACCGCCGTCGTCATCCTGCTCGGCGGCGGGGGGATGCTGACCTTTGAACCCGCGGGCGAGATCAGCGGCGGGTTTTCCGGCTACGGCGATGCGCTGTGGTGGACGGCGATGCTGGTCTCGACCATGGGTTCGGACTTCTGGCCGGTGACGCCCGAAGGCCGGGTGCTCGCGCTGCTGCTGTCGATCTACGGCTTGGCGGTCTTCGGCTACATCACCGCCAGCTTCGCCACCTTCTTCATTGGCCAGGAGGCGGCGGCGCCGGACGGAGAGGTCGGCGGCGCGCGGGAGATTGCCGATTTGCGCGCAGACATCGCGGCGCTGCGCGAAGATCTTCAACGCTTGCTACCGCCGCAGTCCCACGGCGCGGAACGGACTTCGCCCAACGAGAGTTGAGTGCTGCGCCATTCGCCCGCATCCGCGGGTTCAGGTCGCACGCCGCGGGTCTTGGCATGCAGCATCACGCGACGTTGCAGGGCCGCGGCACCGCGCCGGGGTGGCCGCATCGCGCACGCCCATGCCAGCCTTCTCGGCCCGCCCGCAGAGGCCGGTGGCAAAGGGAAGGAAAACTCGAATCATGCAAGCCAGCCGCCGCGCCCTGCTGGGCGCCGCCGGGGCCGTGCTCGCCACGCCCGCTTTCGCGCAACGGGACGCACCCGGCCGCTACCCCGATCCGGCCGTCCAGGTGCTCGACCCGTCCTTCAACCGCTACCGCCTGGTGCTCGCCGCGGTGGAACGCCTGGCCACCGGCTTCCGCTGGAGCGAGGGGCCGGTCTGGCTCGGTGACCAGCGCTGCCTGATCTGGTCCGACATCCCCGCCAACAAGATGATGCGCTGGAGCGAGACGACCGGCCAGGTGGACGTGTTCCGCGCGCCCTCCAACAACAGCAACGGCAACACCCGCGACCGCCAGGGCCGCCTGCTGACCTGCGAGCACCTGACCCGGCGCGTCACGCGCACCGAACCCGATGGCAGCATTACCGTCATCGCCGACCGCTACGACGGCAAGCGGCTGAACAGCCCGAACGACATCGTGGTGAAGTCCGACGGCAGCATCTGGTTCACCGACCCGCCCTTCGGCGTCCTTGGCTTCTATGAGGGTGAGCGGGCGGACCCGGAGCTGCCGACCAACGTCTACCGCGTAACCCCCGATGGGCGCGTCAGCGTCGCCACCGGCGATGTCGGCCGGCCGAACGGCCTAGCTTTCTCACCCGACGAACGCATCCTGTATGTGGTGGAGGCGGCGGCGACGCCGCGGGTGATCCGCGCCTTCGATGTCGGCGATGACGGCCGCCTGTCCAACAGCCGCGTCTTCTACCAATGCAAGGAAGGCGAGACGCCGGATGGCTTCCGCGTCGATGTCGACGGCAATCTGTGGTGCGGCTGGGGCATGGGCTCAGCGGAGCTGGATGGCGTGCGGGTGATCAACAAGGATGGCGTGCCGATCGGCCATATCCGGCTGCCGGAACGCTGCGGCAACCTCGCCTTTGGCGGGCGTTTCCGCAACCGGCTGTTCATGCCGGCCAGCCAGTCGCTCTACAGCCTTTATGTGAATACGCAGGGCACACCGTATGGGTGAGCCAGTGTCCCTCCCCCGCGCAAGCGGGGGAGGGACACTGGATCAGCCGCGGGCGATCGCCACCTGCGCCTTGGCGGCGGTCAGCATCAGGCCGCTGTCGTTCATGATGGTCGCCAGGTTGAAGCCCCGCTCGAACATCTGCTTGGAATAGGCGCCGGTCATGGTGTGGATGCCGACCTTCACGCCGGCCGCCTGGGCGGTGTTGCGGATCTTGTCCAGCACGGCGAGGAATTCCGGCTCCTGCCGGTCCTGCAGCGGCGCCATGCCGAGCGACAGGCTGAGGTCGGACGGGCCGATATAGATGGCATCCACGCCGGGCACATTGACGATGGCTTCCAGATTGTCGACCGCGGTCTTGGTCTCGATCATCGGGATCACCAGCACGTCTTCATTCGCCGCGTTGGTATCGGCCGCGGCGCCATACATGCCGGAGCGGATCGGGCCGAAGCTGCGCGTGCCCTTGTTCGGGTAGCGGCAATAGGACACCAGGGCGCGGGCCTCGGCCTCGGTGTTCACCATCGGGCAGATCACGCCCTTGGCCCCACCGTCCAGTACCTTGCCGATGATGCCCGGCTCGTTCCACGGCACGCGGACCATCGGCGTCACGCCGTGCGGCTGCATGCCCTGGAAACAGGCGACCATGGACATGTAGTCCTGCAGGCCGTGCTGGATGTCGACCGTCAGGCTGTCCCAGCCGGCGAGCGCCATCACTTCGGCGGTGAAGCCACTCGGGATGGCAAGCCACCCATTCACCACCGGCTTGCCTGCTGCCCAGGCCGCCTTGACGCCGTTTGCCATTTTGTCCGTTCCCCCGCGGGTGGTTGTATGATGACTGAACGCTAGGCCCGGGGGCGCGGGGCGTCAATTCGGCCACAGCCAGTTGGCGGCATGCCAATCCCGGGGTCGGGCAGGTTGGTTTCCACCTCAAAGCAACGCGCCGGGCGGCGCGGCCTGGCCGGCCCGGCGCGCCGCCACGTGCTTTGCGGGCGCTCCCCAACCATGGCACTCTGGCAGGGCGCACCAAGCCCAACCCGCCGGAGCCGCATGAACACCATCTCCCCCCGCCCGGTCGATGCCGTCATCGCCGCCGCCAGCCAGTTCCTGGGTGAGCGCATCACCACCAATGCGGCGCTGCGTGAGCAGCACAGCCATGGCGAGGACAGCTCCACGCCGACGCTGCCGGACGCGGTGGCCTTCGTGGAGACGACGGAGGAGGTCAGCCAGCTTCTGGCGCTGTGCCACCAGCACGCCGTGCCCGTGGTGCCTTTCGGCGCCGGCACCAGCCTGGAAGGGCATGTGAACCCGGTGCGCGCCGGCATCAGCGTTGACCTGTCGCGCATGACCGCCGTGCTTGAGGTGAACGAACAGGACATGGACTGCCTGCTGGAGCCGGGCGTGACGCGCCAGCAGTTGAACGAATATCTGCGCGACAAGGGCCTGTTCTTCCCGGTCGATCCCGGCAGCCATTGCACGCTGGGCGGCATGGTCGCCACGCGGGCTTCCGGCACCAATGCCGTGCGCTACGGCACGATCCGGGAAAATGTGCTGGGGCTGGAGGTGGTGCTGGCCGATGGCCGCGTCATCCAGACCGGCGGCCGCACCCGCAAGGCCGCCAATGGCTACGACCTGACCCGCCTGTTCATCGGCAGCGAGGGCACGCTTGGCGTCGTTACCAAGGTGCGGCTGCGCCTGCATGGCATTCCGGAGGCGATGAGCTCCGCCGTGGTGCAGTTCCCGACCCTGGCCGGCGCGGTGGAGAGCACCATCCAGGTGATGCAGCTCGGCATTCCGGTGGCGCGGATCGAGCTGCTGGACGATGACATGATGGCCGCCTCCATCGCCTTCTCGAAGCTTGAGGGTTTTGCGCCGCTGCCCACCCTGTTCCTGGAATTCCACGGCACCGAAGCCGGGGTGGCCGAACAGGCGGAGATGGTTGAGGCCGTCACATCCGAACATGGCGGTTCCGGTTTCCGCTGGGCGACCGACCCGGCGGAGCGTGCGAAACTGTGGAAGGCGCGGCATGACAGCTACTGGGCAGGCATCGCCTGGAAGCCGGGCCACAAGGCGCTGACCACCGATGTCTGCGTGCCGATCTCCCGCCTGGCGGAGGCGCTGGTCGGCGCCAAGCAGGAAGCCACCGAACGCGGCCACACCACCTGCATCGTCGGCCATGTCGGCGATGGCAATTTCCACCAGATGATCCTCTACAATCCGGAGGATCCGAAGGGGCTGGAAGGCGCCTGGGACATGGACCGGCGCGTGGTGGCGCGCGGCCTGTCACTGGGCGGCACCTGTTCCGGCGAACACGGCATCGGCCTCGGCAAGCGCGAATTCCTGGAGACGGAACATGGTGCGGAGGCGCTGGCCGTGATGCGCAGCCTGAAGGTGGCGCTGGACCCCAAGGGCATCATGAATCCGGGCAAGATGTTCCGGAACTGACGACATGAGTCCCGCCCAGGCCGGGATGGCGCTGCCGATCCTGGTGCTGTGCCTCGGCCACATCTTCTCGAATGCCGTGCGGACGATTCCCGCCATGGCCGCCGATGTGCTGATGCGCGACCTCGGCCTGAGCGCGGAGGCGCTGGCGCAGATCACCGGCGCCTTTCCGCTGGCCTTCGCCGCGGTGATGATCCCGGTCGGCATCGCACTCGATCGCTTCGGCGTGCAGCGCGTGGCGCTGGGGCTGCTGGTGGTGGCGGGCTGTGGCGCGGTGCTGGGTGCGATTGCCACCGGGCCATGGTCCATGCTGCTGGCGCAGGTGGTGCTCGGCGCTGGGTGTTCGGGGATGCTGATGTGCCCGATCACCTTCGCCGCGCGAGGCCTTTCCACCGCCCGCTTCGCCGTCTGGTCCGGGCTGATCCAGGCGGTCGGCAATACCGGCATGCTGCTCTCGGCCAGCCCGCTCGCCCTGCTGATCGAGGCGGTGGATTGGCGCGCCGGCTTCTGGGCCTGCGCCGGCATTGCCGCCCTCGCGCTGCCGCTGGTGGCGCTGCTCGTGCCGCGGCACCGGCCCGCGGCCCAGCCGCCGCGCAGCCTGGCGGAAGACGTGCGCGACGTGGCGCGCATGGCGGCGCAACCGGCGCTGCGCGGCGTGATGGTCTTCGTCTTCGCCTCCTTCGCCGCCGTGCTGGGTCTGCGCGGGTTGTGGGGCGGGCCGTGGCTGATGGAAGGCAAGGGGCTGGACCGTGTCACCGCCGGCAATGTGCTGCTGGCCTGCACCGTGGCGCTGACCATCGGGCCGCTGCTGGCCGGCCTGGTGCTGCGCCGCATCGGCCATGCGCGGGCGCTGCTGGCCGGCAGCCATCTGCTGTCTGCCGGCTTCATCCTGCTGATCATCGGCGGCGGGCCGGGCGGCTGGCTGGCCGAGGCGTTGGGCCAGCCGATGCTGCCGGTGGCCTGGGATGCGGCGCTGCTGGTGGCCTTCGGGGCCATCATTTCCTTTCAGGTGCTCGCCTTCTCCATCGTGCGGTCCGCCGTGCCGCCGGAGCAGGCGGGGCGGGCGCTGTCGGCGGCCAATCTGTTCTTCTTCCTGGGTGCGGCAGTGTTCCAGGCGCTGTCGGGCGTGATGGCGGGCTGGGGCGGGCCTGCCGCGGCGCTGGCCACCTTCGCGGCCGGGTTGGTCGTGTGTTCGCTCGCCTTCCTGGCGCTGCGGCCGCGCTGATGCTTCCCGCTGTCGGAACTGGCCGTGCGGGACGAGGCGCGCCTAGCCTGAGCCGATTCCATCAGGGGGCGTTGCCATGCTCAGGCTGATCGGGCTGCTGGTGGTGTTGGCGGGTATCGCGCTGGGCGGGCATTGGCTGCTGGTGCAGGGCATGCAGGCCCCCGGCGAGGTCGGCCGCCTGGCCGCGCGCAGCTGCGCCGCCTGCCATTGATCGCACGCCCCCGGCTGCCGCGCGGCCCGCGCCTCCGCTAGGGTGGCGGCGCAGGAGGATTGCCGATGCTGCGCAGCATTCTGGTCGCTTTGGATGACACACCCGGCGCCAAGGCGGCGCGGGACGCGGCCATCGCGCTGTCGCGCCGCAGCGGCGCGGCGCTGACGGCCGCGGTGGTGCTGGACCGGCCGCATACTGAGAGCGAGCATGAACCCGTGCCGCTGGGCGGTGCCGCCTTCAAGGCGCGGCGCGATGCCGCCCGGGTGCAGCGGGCGCAGGCGGATGCAGAGGCCGCGCTGGCCGAATGCGCCGCCGCCGCCGCCGGCCACCCCTATGCGGAACTGCATCTGGAGGATGCGCCGGAGCCCGCCTTGCTGCGCGCCGGCGCGACGCATGACCTGCTGGTGATCGGCCGCGACAGCACGCTGGGTCTGGAGGCAACGGTGGATGGCGTCGCCCCGGTGATCGAACGCCTGCTGATGGACGGCGCCCGCCCGCTGCTGGTGGTCCCGCCGGAGCCGGCGTTGGCGGAGGGTCCGGTGCTGGTGGGCTATGATGCCTCCATCCCCATCATGGCCACCTTGCAGCTTTTCGCCCTGCTCGGCCTGGCCGAGGGCGCGCCGGTACGCGTCGCCACCGCCGCCGACACGCGGGAGGCGGCGTCGGCCATGGCCGAGGAAGCCTGCACCTATCTGCGCCTCCACGGGCTGGAGGCCACGCCGCTGGTCATGGTCGGCGACCACCCGGCTGATCTGCTGCTGGCGGAGGCCGAGGCGCTGCAGGCGCGGATGCTGGTGGTGGGGTCCTTCGAGGAAAGCGGCCTGCGCCGGTTTCTCACCGGCAGCGCCACCCATGAACTGCTGCAACGCGCCCGCTGCCCGGTGTTCATTTTTCACTGATGCCCTCGGGTGCCGGGCAGCCGCTCCGCGGCCTGGGCTCGCCGCATAAGCGGCGGGCGCCGTGCGGCGCCTCGGCCCTGCGGGCCGCAGCAGGTGCTGATGCGCCAGGCGCCATCCGGGGACGCGGGCGTCAGTAACCGTTTGAGAATACCGGCGGCTGAGGACCCGCAGGTGATTTTTCGTCCCTGCAAGGCGCCGGATGCAGCCGATGCTGGTTGCATCGGCAAATCCGGCAACACGGCAGAGGCGGAAAAGCACCGTGGGACCGACCCGCCGGTGTTTTCAAACGGTCACTCAGCGCCCTTCGAGCCGGGCCAGCGCGGCTTCGATGTTGCGCCGCGCCTGCTTCTCGCGCTCCAGGTAGAAGCGATCGGTGTGGTAGATGCGATCGCGCCACAGCAGCATCTGCAACGCGGCGATGCGGCCGGCGCGGTAGCGGTCATCCGGCAGATGCGCGTATTCGCGGCGGTTCGCGGCCTCGAAGGCGGCGAAGCGCATGGCCGTCTCGCCCAGCACGGCCTGGTCCATGTCGAGCAGCAGGGCGGCATCGGCGCGCAGGCCGGGGTCTTCGGTATCGGGCGGTTCCTGGCGCAGCACGGCGTGGATCAGCGCTTCCGCCCGCGCCAGCATGTGCCGCGGCAAAGCGCGACCGAGATGGCGATGCATCACGCGGATGCTCTGCGCCTCGGCGTCAGGATTGGCGCGGTCGAAGACGGCGGTGTGGAACAGGATGGCCAGGATGAAGGCCGCCTTGTCCGACAGCGCATGGGATACCTCCTCCGCCATAGCCAGCATGGCGGAGATGCGCGCCCAGTCGTGATGCGCGCGGTGCGGTTCCGCATGGCGGTGCTGCAGGTCTGCGAAGATGGCCGGGGTCACGGCGTTTGCTCATCTCCGCGCTTCGGCGCCGGGCCATGGCCCGGCGCCGGAAGGCTCAGGCGCTTTCGTACAGGCGCGTCAGGCTGAATTCGCGGTGGCCGAGCAGTTCGGCCGCCGTCAGCTCGCCATCGGCGGTGCGCAGGATGCAATCCAGCAGCGCCTCCCCGGCCTCGTCCATGTTCATCTGCTTCTGCAGCAGGCCGGTCACATCGACGTCGATATGCTCGGACATGGTGCGCTGCGTGCGCGGGTTCGCCGTCAGCTTGATCACCGGCAGGATCGGGTTGCCGATGACATTGCCCTGGCCGGTCGGGAAGGTGTGCACCGCGAAGCCGGAAGCGGCGCAGAGCGTCACCATCTCCGCCGCGGCGGACGACGAATCCATGAACCACAGACCCGCATGGGTCGGCATTTCGGCCTTGTCCAGCACGCCATCGACCGTGCACTTCTTGCCGATCTTGGTGATGTTGCCGAGCGCCTTTTCCTCGATGGTGGTGAGCCCACCTTCGATGTTGCCCTTGGTCGGCTGGCTGTCCGACAGGTCGCTGGTCTTGTTCACTTCCACCACGCGCTGGTAGCGGTCGAACATCGCCTGGAACTGCGCGCGGATCTCGGGCGTCTTGCAGCGCGCGGCCACCAGATGCTCGCCGCCGGTCAGCTCCGTCGTCTCGCCGAAGACCAGCGTGTTGCCGTTGCCCCAGAGCTTGTCATAGGAATTGCCGACGGTCGGGCAGGAGGCGAGGCCGGAAGTGGTGTCGCTCTCGCCGCACTTCGTCGAGACCCACAGCTCCACCAGCGGCGCCTTGGTCTTCTTCAGCTTCGAGGCGTGCTTCACCAGCCGGTAGGCGGCGCGCGATGCGCTGGCGATGGTGTTGATGTCGCCATTCTGCTCGATGGCGAAACCCTCCACCGGCTTGCCGGATTTGGCGATGCCCTCGACGATCTTGCCGGTCCAGCCTGGCTCGATGCCGATGACGATGACGCCGGCGACATTCGGGTTGGTGCCCGTGCCGATCAGCGTCCGGAAGTGCAGTTCCAGGTCCGCGCCGAATTGCAGGCGGCCATAGGCGTGCGGAATCGCCAGCGCGCCCTTGATATTGTGGGCGACGGCTTCCGCCGCGGCGTTGGACAGGTCGTCCACCGGCAGGATGATAACGTGGTTGCGCACGCCCATCCGGCCATTCTCGCGCCGCCAGCCTTCGAAGCTGGCATCTCTCAGGTTCAGGCCCATCGGATGTGTTCCCTTACCAGCGCTTGGTCTTGACGTTGTGCACGTGCAGATGCTCGCCGGCGCCGATATCGGCCACCGCGCGGCCGATATCCGTGCCGTACTTCATGATGGTATCGCCCTTGGCGATGGATCGGATCGCCAGCTTGTGGCCGATCGGGATGTCCGACTTGGAGTCGAACTCCATCATCTTGTCCTGGTCCATGATCCAGCCATTCAACCTGGTGCCGGCCTTCAGGCCTTCCACCACCACCACGCCCACGCTGTCGCCCTCATCATGGACGACGAAATGGATTTGCATCGATCCCCCCGGTGACCTTTGGAAGGCGCACCCTAGGCCCGCAGACCGCCCCCTTCAACCGCCCCCCCCAACGTGCCATTCAAGGCGGCGGAAACACGGAAAGAGGGGACTGCCACCATGGCGGGTGTCTATTGGTATGCCGGGGCATGGACGACCGAGGAGCCGAAGGTGATCGGCCCGATGGACCACGCCTTCTGGCTTGGCAGCGTGATCTTCGATGGCGGCCGGTCCTTCGGCGGCGTGGCGCCGGACCTGGATCTGCATTGCGCGCGGGCGGTGCGGTCTGCCGAAAGCATGCTGATGAAGCCGACCAGGACGCCGGCCGAGATCGAGGAACTGTGCCGCGAGGGCATCCGCCGCATGGGCCCGGAGGCGGAGCTGTATATCCGCCCGATGTTCTTCATCCGCCGCGGCCTGGGCGCGGCGCGGCCGGACCCGGACAGCACGGATTTCATCCTGGCGATCTACGATGCGCCGCTGCCGGAATACAAAGGCTTCTCCGCCTGCCTCGCCCCGCAGCGCCGCCCGGCGCCGGACCAGGCGCCCACCGATGCCAAGGCCGCCTGCCTGTACCCCAACGGGGCCCGCGCCTCCGCCTTCGCGCATGCGAAGGGCTTCGAGGCGGCGGTGGTCTGCGATCCGATCGGCCATGTCGCGGAATTCGCCCATGCCAATCTGATGTTCGCCAAGGATGGCAAGGTCATCACCCCGGCCGAGAACGGCACCTTCCTGGCCGGCATCACCCGCCGCCGCGTCCTCGCCCTGCTGCGCGAGGCCGGCGTGGTCGTGGAGGAACGCGCCGTGAAGCCGGAGGAGCTGGAGACGGCGGACGAGATCTTCTCGACCGGCAACTTCGGCAAGGTGCTGCCGGTCTCCAACTGGCAGGGCCGGCACATGCAGCCCGGCCCGCTGTGTCAGAAGGCGCGGACGCTGTATTTCGACTGGTCCGAGGCCACCTGGCGCATCCTGCCCAAGGTCGCCGCGTAGCTCACGCTTTCAGCCGCACAAGCAGCCCAGGCGGCGCTTCGGCGCTGGCATTCTCCAGCGTCACCGCCAGCCCGTGCAGCTCCGCCACCGCGGCCACCAGCGCCAGGCCCAGCCCGGCGCCCTGGGTGCTGCGGGCGGCGTCCAGCCGGTGGAAGCGGCGGAAGACCAGGGGTTTCTCTGTATCCGGGATGCCCGGCCCATCATCCACCACGATGATCTCGGGGCCCGGCCGCAGCGCCAGGGCGACGCGGCCGCCGACCCGCCCATGGCGGATGGCGTTCTCCACCAGATTGGCCAGCATCTGCGTCAGCAGGTCGCGGTCGCCCTGCATCGTCACGCCGGGCTGCAGATCCGTCTCCAGCGTCTGGCCGCGTTCCGCGGCGGCGCTCGCATAAAGCTCGGCCACCGTCTCCATCACCGCATTCAGGTCGACTTTGGCAAAAGCGGCGCGGCGGGCGCCGCTTTCGATCTGGGCGATGCGGAGCAGGGCCGCGAAAATCTCCAGAATGCGGTCGCATTCGGCCACCGCCGCCTCCGCCTCCGGCCCATCCAGCGATTCCAGGCGTTGGCGCAGGCGGGTCAGCGGCGTGCGAAGGTCGTGGGCGATGTCGTCCGTCACCTGGCGCAGCGCCGCCATGGTGCCTTCCAGCCGGTCCAGCGTGGCATTCACGCGCCGCGCCAGCCGGTCGAATTCGTCGCCGCCGGGCCGCGCCAGCAACCGGGTGCCGAGCTTTCCCTGTTCCACCTCGGCCAGCGCGCGTTCCATCTCCGCCGCGCGCCGCACCACGCTGCGCCCCACCACCAGCCCGCCACCGAGCGCCAGCAGCAGCGCCGCGCCGCCGACCCAGCCGGCGGCGCCGAGCAGTTGCGCCTCCAGCCCCCGCACCGGCGCCAGGTCGCGGCCGACCAGCAGGAAATACCCGGCGGGCAGCGGCGTGCCGAGCGCCAGCAGCACGCTCTCATCCGCCGCGGCATCCAGCCCCATCGTCGCCCAGCCCGCGCTGCGCGGTGCCGTGGCCAGATTGCCGGCGATCCGCCCACCGTCCGGCCCCCAAAGCAGAAAATACTGCGTGCCGCTGCGGTCGGAGGCGATCCGCGCCTCGATCGATAGCGCGATGGAGGCCGGCCCGCCCAGCCTGCCCGCATTCAGCAGCACGCCCGTATCGCGCTCGATCTCCGCCTGGATCTGCTGCCCGGCGAAGCGGGACGACGCCCAGAAGCCGATGCCCGCCAACAGCACGGTGCCGAGCAGCGTCAGCACCAGATGCAGCAGGGTGATGCGGAAGCCGGTGGTGGCCCACCAGCGGGTTGGCCTATCCATCGGGCGGCCGCGCGACATAGCCGGATCCGCGCAGCGTATGGATCAGGCTCGGCTCCCCCAGCTTGGCGCGAAGGCGGCTGATATGGGTCTCGACCACGCTGGTGCGCGGGTCGAAATGGATGTCCCACACCTGTTCCAGCAGCATGTTCCGCGTCACCACCCGTCCGGCCTGGCGCAGCAGCACCTCCAGCAGCCGGAATTCCCGCGGTTGCAGGTCGATCCGCTGGCTCGCGCGGGTCACGCTGCGGCGCAGCAAATCCATCTCCAGATCGGCCACCCGCAATACGCTGGGCTCGGCATTCAGCGCCGGACGGCGGCCGAGCGCATGCACCCGGGCCAGAAGCTCGGCAAAGGCGAAGGGTTTGGCCAGGTAGTCATCGGCCCCGGCATCCAGCCCCTCCACCCGGTCGCCCAGCCCCGCGCGGGCGGTCAGCATCAGCACCGGCGTGGCGATTCCGGCGCCGCGCAGCGCCCGCAGCAGCCCCAGCCCATCGAGCCCCGGCAACATGCGGTCCACCACCAGCACGTCATGGCCGCCGCCGATCGCCTCCATCAGCCCGGCGCGGCCATCCGTCACATGGTTCACCAGATGCCCGGCGCCGGTCAGCCCGCGCGAGATTTCGGCCGCCGTGCCGGCATCATCCTCCACCAGCAGGATCCGCAACTTCGGCGCCCCTCCAACCTTACCAATCCGTAGCCCAGCCGCGAGGCGGCTGTGAGCCAGGGCCCCCAGATGGCCACTACGGACGATCCGCATCGCAGAGGACCACGCCATGAGCAACACCCCAAATCCGACCCCGCGCAGCCGCAAGATGCTGGCGGCCGGCCTGCTGTCCCTCGCACTCGGCACCAGCGCGCTGACCGTGCTGCCCTTCACGGGCCAGGCCCAGACCACGCCGGATACCGCCATCACCCTGCCGCGCCAGGCCGGCCCGGTGGGCTTCGCCGATCTCGCGGCCCGCGTGGCGCCGGCCGTGGTGCGGGTGACCGTGACCGGCCAGGCCCCGGCCGCGGCGGTGGCGGAGATTCCGCCGGAGCTGCGCGGCACGCCGCTGGAGCCCTTCTTCCGCCGCTTCCAGGAACAGCAGCGTCCCGGCGCCCGCCCCGAGGCACGCCCCGGCCAGCGTCCCGGCCAGCCGCCCCAGGGACCACAGGGCCGCGCCCGCATGGGCCAGGGCAGCGGCTTCATCATCGACGCCGCCGGCTTCATCGTCACCAACAACCATGTGGTGGGCGACGCCGCGAGTGTCCGCGTGGAACTGGCCGATGGCCGTGAACTGCCCGCCCGCGTGGTCGGCCGCGACCAGCAGACCGACCTCGCTTTGCTGAAGGTGGAGGCCGGTTCCCCGCTGCCGACGCTGGTCTGGGGCGACAGCGATGCGACGCGCGTCGGCGATTGGGTGGTGGCCATGGGCAATCCCTTCGGCCTCGGCGGGTCGGTGACGGCCGGCATCGTCTCCGCCCGCGGCCGCCAGATCGGCGCCGGGCCGTATGACGACTTCATTCAGACCGATGCGCCGATCAACCCCGGCAATTCAGGCGGCCCGCTGTTCAACGGGAATGGGGAGGTGGTGGGCATCAACACCGCCATCTACGCGCCCGGCGGGGGCAATGTCGGCATCGGCTTCGCCGTGCCGTCGCGCCTGGCGCGCAACGTGATCCGGGATCTGCAGAGCGACGGCGTGGTGGCGCGCGGCTGGCTGGGCGTTGCGATGCAGCCGATCGACGCTGAACTCGCTTCCGCCCTGGGCCTGCCGAACCAGCGCGGCGCGCTGGTGGCCGGCGTGGAGCCGAACAGCCCCGCCGCCCGCGCCGGCCTGCGCCCCGGTGACGTGGTGGTAGGCGTTCAAGGCCGGGAGATCGGCACGCCGCGCGAACTGGCGATCGCGGTGGCAGAGCTGGAGCCCGAGAGCCGCGCCACCTTCGCCCTGCTGCGCGATGGCGAGCGGACCGAACAGGCGGTGACCATCGGCCTGCGCGAACAGCCGCAGCAGCAGGCGGAAGCCCAGTCGGGGGGCGAATCGGAGGCTGAGCGCCCCGGCACGCTCGGCCTGCGCCTGGCGCCCGCGCAGCGCGCCCTGCCCAACAGCAAGGCGCCGAGCCAGGAAGGCGGCCAGGGCGTGCGGGTGGCCGGTGTCGATGCCGGCAGCGTCGCCGCAACCCGCGGTGTGCGCCCCGGCGACATCATCCTGCGCGCCGGTGGCCGCGAGGTCCGCAGTCCGCGCGACGTGATGGAGGCGGTGGCCGCCGCGCGGCGTGAGGGCCGGCCGGCGATTGCCCTGCAACTTTCCCGCGACTCCGGCAACGCGTTTGTGGCGCTGCCGCTCGCCGGCCAGGGCTGACCGAACGCCGCCCGGCGCCGCCATGGGCGGGCCGGGCGGGAGGGGTGCCGCCGGGTGGGCTGTCAGCCGCCCGGCGGCGCGCTACCCTGTGCCGCTGGAAGCGGACAGGACCTTAATCAATGAATGCGACTGAGCGGCGACAGGCCTTCCGGGCCGTGCTTTCCGGCACCGCTTGCGTGCATCCCGCCAGCGTCTTCGATGCCGTCTCCGGCCGCATCGCCGCCGATCTGGGCTTCGAGACGGCGATCCTGGGCGGCTCCGTCGCCTCGCTGGCCGTGCTCGGCGCGCCGGACCACATCATCCTGACACTGACCGAATTCGCCGACCTCATCCGCCGCATCACCCGCGGCGGCGCCCCGCCGCTGATCGTGGATGCCGACCACGGCTATGGCAACGCGCTGTCCGTGATGCGGACGGTGGAGGAGCTGGAGGCCGCCGGCGTCGCCGCCTTGACCATCGAGGATACGCTGCTGCCGCGCCCCTATGGCCCGGACAAGACGGCGCTGCTGCCGCTGGCGGAAGGCCTGGGCAAGATCCGCGCGGCGCTGGCCGCCCGCATTGACCCGTCACTGGTCATCATCGCCCGCACCTCCGCCCTGTCGGTGACCTCGACGGAGGATGCCGTGGCCCGTGCGCGTGCCTATGCCGAGGCCGGCGCCGACGGCATCTTCGTCACCGGCCTGACGGACCTCGCCCAGCTCGATGCGCTGCGGGAGGCGACGGGGCTGCCGATTATCCTCGGCAATGCCAAGGCGGGCCTCGGCGGGGCGGCGGCCTTCGCGGCGCATGGGGTGCGGGTGGCCTTGCAGGGCCACGCCACCTTCCCGGCGGCGATGCAGGCGGTGCATGACACGCTGAAGGCGCTGCGCGATGGCACCGCGCCCAAGGATCTGCGCGGCCTGCCGGATGCGGCGGCGACGAAGCGCTGGCAGCGGGATGACCAGTACGATGCGGCCATCCGGGATTTTCTCGGCGGCTGAATGCCCCGGCGAGGAGGCTTAGTCTTCCTCGCCGTAAGGATTATCAGTGCCGCGCAGATGCAGCCGGATCGGCACGCCCGGCATCTCGAACTTCTCCCGGAAGCTGTTCACGAGGTAACGCCGATAATCCTCGGGCAGCATCTCGGCACGGGTGCCGAAGACGGTGATGGTGGGCGGGCGGGCCTTGGGCATGGTGGCGTAGCGCAGCTTGATGCGTTTGCCCTCCACCAGCGGCGGCTGGTGGCGGTCCTTCATGATCTCGAACCAGCGGTTCAACTCGCCGGTCGGCACGCGGCGGTTCCACAATTCATAGACGGTGCGGACCGTCGGCATCAGCTTCTCCAGCCCCCGCCCATTGGCGGCCGAAAGCGGCACCACGGCGATGCCCTTCATCTGCGCGAAGCTGCTGGTCAGCGTGTCTTCCAGCTTCCTGCGCGTCGCGGTGCGATCCTCCACCGCGTCCCATTTGTTGAAGGCGATCACCAGGCCGCGGCCCTCACGCTCCGCCAGGCGGGCGATCCGCAGATCCTGTTCGTCCATGCCCTGGATGGCGTCCACCACCAGGATCACCACCTCGGCTTCCTTCAGCGCGGCGATGCTGGCTTCGGTGGAGATCTTCTCCAGATGCTTCTCGATCCGCGCCTTCTTGCGCAGGCCGGCGGTATCCACCAGCCGGATCGGTCCCTCGGCATCGCGGAATTCCACGCTGATCGCATCCCGCGTCAGCCCCGGCTCCGGCCCGGTGATCATCCGTTCCTCGCCGACCAGCGAGTTCAGCAGGGTGGATTTGCCGGCATTCGGGCGGCCGAGGATGGCCAGCCGCAGCGGACGTTCCCGCTCCTCCCCCCGCCCGCGGCGCGGTTCCGCCTGCAAGCGGTCCCGCACCTCGTCATGCAGATTGCCAAAACCGTCGCCATGTTCGGCGGAGACCGCGATGGGATCGCCGAGTCCCAGCTCATAGGCCTCCATCGCCGATTGCATGCCCAGCCGGCCCTCGGCCTTGTTCGCCACCAGCAGCACCTGGCAGGGCGCCTTGCGCAGCCATTGGCCGAAGGCGCGATCCGCCGCCGTCAGCCCGGTGCGGACATCGACGACGAACAGCACGAGGTCGGCCTGACGTAGCGCGCCCTCGCTGCTCGCGGTCATCCGCCCGGCCAGCGTATCCGGCGCCGCTTCCTCCAGCCCCGCCGTATCGATCAGCCGGACCGGAATGCCACCGATCTCGGCTTCCACTTCCTTGCGGTCACGGGTGACGCCGGGTGTGTCGTCCACCAGCGCGATCTTCCGCCCGGCCAGGCGGTTGAACAGCGAGGATTTGCCCACATTGGGCCGGCCGAGGATGGCGACGGTCTGCATGATATTCCAAAGGTCCCGGCCAGGCGATACGCGCGGCCGATCTCTTCATAGCACCGCACGCGCCAAGTTGCGCGCGCTCGCTCGTCATGGCGCCCCGGCGCCCCAGAGAGTCCTCTCCCCCCGGCAGGGGGAGAGGGTTGGGTGAGGTGGGCGGGACCGCGCCCTACCGCAGCGCCATCAGCGTCCCGTCATCGCCCAGCAGCACCATCGTGCCCTGCGCCAGGGCGGCTGGCTGGGTGCTGCCGGAGGACAGCGGCACGCGGCCGGCGATGCTGCCATCGCCCGGCGCCAGCATCAGAACTTCGCCCCGGCTGGAGGGGATCATCACGAAGCCGCCGGCCAGGATCGGCGGGCCGAAGCGCGCCGCATCCCCGCGCCGGCCACCGGCCGGAGAGGGATCGAGCTCGGAGACCCAGCGGATGCGACCATCCTCCCGCCCCACCGCCACCGCTTCCCCGGCGCGGGTGACGGAGAACACCCAGTCGCCGGCCGCCGCCACGCCCGTGCCGCCGCCGAAGGTCCGTTCCCACAGCCGCCGCCCGCTGCGCAGGTCCACCGCGATGGTGGTGTTCGCCATGCCCGCCGCCAGCACCCGGCCGCGGTCGATCACCGGCAGGCCGGTGATGCCCACAATATCGGCCAGGCTGGTGGCGCCGATGGTGCCCAGGCCCTCGGACCACAGCAGCCGCCCATCGGCGGCGCGCAGCGCGGTGAGTTCGCCGGTGCCGAAGCCGGCCACCACCGCCTCGCCCTCCACCGCCGGGGCCGGCAGGCCGAGCGGCAGGGTGTTGGCCGCCCCGGCGCGATGCGTCCACAGCCGGCGCCCATCTTCCGTGGACAGTGCCAGCAGGTGGTTCTCCAGCGTCACCACGAAGATCCGCCCGCCCACGACGGTCGGCGCCCCACGGGTGGGGGAAGGCGTGCGGACGCGCCAGCGCACCGCGCCATCCTCCGGCGACAAGGCCAGCACTTCGGCCATGCCCGTGGCGACATACAGCACGCCATCGGCGAAGGCGGCGCCGCCGCCGACGGTGCCGGCGCTTTCATCCTCGGGCGTCGTCTCGACCCGCCAACGCCGGCCGCCATCGGCCAGCGCGAAGGCGGAAACCTGGCCGGAGGCATCGACCGCATAGACCGTGTCGCCGGCGATGATCGGCCCGGCGGTGAGCTGGGACCGGTAGCCGGAGCCCCCGCCGATCGAGGCCCGCCAGGCCTGGCGCGGCTCCGCGGTGAATGCGGCGTGGCCCGGCGCATGGCTGGGCGGGCCGCCGGCCTGCGGCCAATCCGCCAGGGGCGTGGCCGGCGGCAGCATGACGGCGCCGGAAGCCCCCGTATCGGCCTCCAGCGGCGGATCGGCGCTGAGCACGCTGCGGCGTTCGCCGGGCAGCGGCACCTTCCGGCTGCCCAGAAGCCCGTCAAAGGTGGAACAGCCGGATAGCAGCGCGGCTGCGCCGAGCAGCCCGGCGCGACGGGAAAGATTGTTCTTCATCATGAGCCGAGCCCCGCCGCCAGCCGCTGCGCGCGTTCGCGCAGCCCGGGTGTTGCCGCCGTATCCGCGGCCAGCGCCTGCAATTGCTGCCGCGCCTCCGCTGTATCGCCGCGGCGGATGGCGACCAGCGCCGCCATCTCCCGCGCCGGGGCCTGCCAGGCATTGCCCGGCTGGGTCAGCGGCCCGATGCGCGCGGCAAGCTGCGCCGCGTCCACGGTTTCCAGTCCGTGGCCGACATACAGCAGCGCGGCCAGGTCGCGGTATAGCGCCTCCGCCGCGCTGTCGCGGGCGAGCTCGTCCCACAGCGCCAGTGCGGCCGGCGTATCGCCGGTCTCCGCCTTCAGCGCCGCGGCGCGCAGCCGGGCCAGGGTGCGGTAGCCATCCGGGGCGGCCTGCGCCAGCGTGCCGAACCCCTGCGCCACCGCGGGCAGATCCGCCCCGGGTGCTTCCGCGGTGCGGTGCAGGGCCAGGTAGGTCTCGGCGGCGGTGGCAGCCTGCCGCTGATCATTCCAGCGCCAGGCCTGCCAGCCACCGGCAGCAGCCAGCGCCAGCAGCGCCACGCCGATCGCCGCCCCACCCCAGCGCTTGGCCAGGCGGCGGGTGCGATCGGCACGGAGATCCTCTTCGATTTCGTCGAAGATATCGGGCACGGGCAATCCTTCGGTCCGCAAGGGGCCGGACCATAGCGGTCCGTACAGGCCACGTTAAGCCCGGGACCTTAGCGTTCCGCCCATGCCCCCGCCACCTCACCCCGCAATCCCGCTGCCAGCCCGTCCCGGACGGCGCAAGCTGATCCTGCTGGCGCCGATGCTTCTGGCGCTTGGCGGCTGCGAGATCGGGCCTGCGGTCGGGGCCGCGGCAGGGCCGGTGCTGGTGGTCAGCGGCGCGGCCCTGGTGCTGACCGGGCGGACCCCGGTGGACCATGTGGCCAGCCTGGTGACGGGCCGCGATTGTTCCCTGGTGCGGGTGGAACGGCGCGAGGGCTGGTGCGCGCCGCCGCCCACCCCGCCGGCGCCGGCCCCCTATTGCACCCGGTCGCTCGGCAGCACCGATTGCTGGACCACGCGCCCCTTCAACGCCGGCCGCAAGGTGGCGGACCCGCCTTCGCCCTGAGCCGTCTCAGGCCAGGGGGCCGCGCCAGAGCTGGATGCCGGGGCGTTCGGAAATACGGGGATTCCCGAGATTCAGCGCCGCGGGCCGTTCCGCCACCAGCCGCCAGGTTCCGGACAGCATCTTGACGGCGGCGCCTTCCTCCATGCGGTTCAGCGGCGCCAGCATCAGCCAGCGCACCCGCGCGGTGAGCGTCGGCAGGGCGCGGGTCACCATGCCGGGCAGCAGGCGCGGCACGCCGACCCGGAGGTAGTCCCAGCTTTCCTCCCGCTCCAGCAGGTCCTGCGCCAATGCGCCGCGTGGCGGAAGCTTGTCCGGGTCGGAGCCGACCGCGGCCTGCAGAAGCCGGGTCTCGCCGCCATCCAGCCCCTCCGCCTCCAGCGCGGCCAGCAGCCGGCCGAAGCGGCCGGGGTCAGATTCCGTGGCGTGCAGCACCGGCGCGAGCTCCCGCCCACGGCAGGCCAGCGCAGCGGCGAGCGGCAGGCTGGCTTCCGAAACGCCGAGGAACAGCGCCCGCCAGCTTTCCCGCGCGCCGTCCAGGCTGCGCGCAAGGCCTACCCATTCGGCGCCTTCGTCATCCGCCCCGGCCGGCATGGCGGCGCCACAGACGGCCTCATACGCCGCCGCAACCTGCGCTGCGCCGAGCGGGTTCTCCGCCGCCGCGGCACCGGGTGCTGGCTTCATGGCGGGCGTCGCGGCAGGGGGCTTGGCGACGCTGGGCTGGGGGGGCGGCGCTGGCGCGGCAGCCACCGGCTGTTCCGCGGGCATATCGGGTGCGGCCGGCTGCGGCGCGGGGCGCTCCGTCACGCGTGGTGCTGGCGCGATCTTCAGGACCGGCCGGCTGGACAGGATGGTCTGCGGCGTCGGTGCCGGGGCCGCGGGCGCTTCTGGCGGGCTTGTCTCCTGTGGTCCGTTGCCCGCCGATGCGGCCTCCGGCGGGGCCAACTCCTGCGGGGCAACCTTCGCGAGGGGCGTCGCGGAGGGAACGGGCGGGACGGCGGCCTGGCTGGCATCCGCGGCGCCCGGCCCGGGGACGTTCACGCCAAGCGCGGCCAGCAGGGGGCTGGCCAAGACCGGCGAGACGGGTGCGGCCGGAGCAGCAGTGGCAAGGAAGGAAAGCAGTCCGCCCGGTGGCTGCGGTGCAACGGCCTCCGTCGGCGGCGCGGGCGGCGTCATCAGCAGCGGCGTCGGCAGGGATGCGGCAGGCGGTGAGATGGAGAGCAGCGCGCCCAGGGGTCCAAGCTCAGAGAGTGCTGCATTGTCCACCTGCGGCGGGATGGTCCCGGCCACCGGGCTGTCGGCGTCCCCGGCCGCGAGGTCGTTGGCATCCTCAGCCGCCGGGCTGTCGGCCTCCCCGACCGCGAGGCCATTGGCGTCCCCGGCCGCGAGGCCGATGGCATCCCCGGCCGCGAGGCCGATTGCATCCCCGGCCGCGAGGCCGATGGCATCCCCGGCCGCGAGGCCGATGGCATCCCCGACCGCGAGGCCGATGGCGTTCCCGCCCGCCGGGCCGTCGGCTTCCCCGGTCGCCGGGTCGCTGGGATAACCCGCCGGCTCGCTGCTGGCGTGCTCGGTCGCAGGTGCTGCGGGGGCTTCCGTCACGGTCTCGGCCACAGGCGCCAGCTCCGCCGAGCGCGGCGCCAAGGAGGCACGCAGCCGGGCCGCCCAATCCACGACAGCCTTGTCCTGCTGCGCCATCACCACCTCCCCATCCCGCCTTCCGGCGTCTACCAGCCGCGACGGGGCGCCTCAACCGCTGATGGAACCAGCCCCCTGCTCAAGGGGCGAAGCGGGCCGGGGTGCCGGTGGGCTCGCCGAGTACCGCATCGTCGCGCATCACCGCCTGGCCACGGATGATGGTCATCACCGGCCAGCCGGTGCAGCGATACCCGGCGAAGGGAGTCCAGCCGCAGGGCGAGGCGATCCAGCTTTCCTCGATGGTGCGGGTTTTCTTCATGTCCACCACGGTGAAGTCCGCATCGTAGCCGGCAGCCATGCGGCCCTTGCCGACCAGGCCGAACACCCGCGCCGGCCCGGCATTCATCAGATCCACCAGGCGGGGCAGGGAAAGCCGGCCGGCGCTGACATGGTCCAGCATCACCGGCACCAGGGTCTGCACGCCGGTCAGCCCGGCGCCGCATTCCGGCCAGGGCTTCTCCTTCGAGGCGCGGCTATGCGGCGCGTGGTCCGACCCGACGCTGTCCACCGTGCCATTCGCCACCGCTTCCCACGCTGCTGCCATGTGCCGCGCGTCGCGGATCGGCGGGTTCATCACGCCGTAGCCGCCGAGGCGGTCATAGACCTCATCCGTCTGGGTCAGGTGGTTCAGCAGCACCTCCACCGTGCAGACATCGCGGAAATCCTTGAGGTAGTTCAGTTCCTCGGCGGTGGAGACGTGCAGGATATGCGCCGGGCGCCCGGTCTTGCGCGCAATCGCCATCAGCCGGCGGGTGCCGAGGAAGGCGCATTCCACGTCGCGCCATTCGGCATGCATCCGGTGCGGCATGCCGGTGGTGTAGGCGCCCTTGCGCGCCTGCAGGCGATATTCATCCTCGGAGTGGTAGCTGATGCGGCGGCGGCCGCTGCGCATCACGGCCTCCAGGCTGGCATCATCCTCGACCAGCAGATCGCCGGTGGAACTGCCCGCGAACACCTTCACGCCGCACACATTCGGCTCGGCTTCCAGCGCGGCGAGCTCGGCAATGTTGGTTTTTGCGGCGCCGACATAGAAGCCCATGTCGCACCAGGCGCGGCCGGCGATGAAGTCCCGCTTCCAGTCCAGCCTCTCCCGCGTCGTGATGGAGGGGTTGGTGTTGGGCATGTCGAACACCGTGGTCAGGCCACCGAGCACCGCGGCCTTGGTGCCGGTGGCGATGGTCTCCACCGCTGCATCGCCAGGCTCGCGCAGATGCACATGGCTGTCGATCAGGCCGGGCAGCACATGCAGGCCGGTGCAGTCGATGGTCTCCGCCGCCGTGGCGGTGCGGAGGTCGCCGATGGCGGCGATGCGGCCGGCGCGGACGCCGATATCGGTGGCTTCCATGCCCCAGGGCAGGACCGCGGTGCCGCCGCGCAGGACGAGGTCATAGGGCTGGGTCATGGCGGCGAGTTCCTTCGGCAAGATCGGGCTCGACTTATGCCATGAGGCGGAAAGGCCGGGCTACCCGCCCAGCACCTGCCAAACATCGTCGGTCGTATCCCGCCGTTCCACATGCGCGCGGTGCCACAGCGCGTAGAACAGCAGGTGCCAGGCGGCGAAGCCGCGGTGCTTGTCGCCGGCGGCGTTGCGGAACAGCGCCGCCACGCGGTCCGGCTTCGCCACCTCCGCCACCCCCGGCTGGGCCGCGACCAGCGGGCCGAGGCGTTCCCCCACGCCGCCGATCCAGGCAGCGACAGGGACCGTAAAACCCTGCTTGGCGGCGAAGGGCTTTGCGCCCACCACATGCCGGGCGGTCCAGGCGCGCAAAAGCCATTTGCCGGTGCGGCGGCGGACCTTCAGGCTGTCCGGCAGGCGGAAGGCGCAGGCCGCGACCTCGGGGTCCAGGAAGGGCGTGCGGCCTTCCAGCCCATGCGCCATCAGGCAGCGGTCGAGTTTTGTTAAAAGGTCATTGGGCAGCCAGTCGGCGATGTCGGCGGCCTGGGCGGCCTGCAGGCGGGTGCGGCCGGGCAGGGCGGTGGCGGCCTCGGCTGCCGCGATGCCGTCGCGCCAAGTGCGCGGCGCCTCCCGCAGCACGTCCCTCACATGGTCGAAGGCGCCGGTGGCGCGCGGGCGGCGGCCCCAGAGCCACAGCGGCCGCATGGCGCTGCGGTAGCGGCCATAGCCGCCGAACAGCTCATCCCCGCCCTCGCCGGAGAGCACCACCTTCACATCCTGCCGCGCCCGGCGGGCGAGGAACCAGGTGGGGATGATGGCGTAATCCGCCGCCGGGTCGTCCATCGCCGCGACGATCTTGGGCAGATGCTGCCAGACCTCGGCCTCGGTCACCATGATGGTGGTGTGGCGCGCACCGTGGGCCTTGGCGGCGGCTTCCGCGGCCGCGCGTTCATCCGCCGCACCCGGCACGTCGAAGCTGGCGGTGAAGGCGCGCACCGGCTGGCTGTTCAGCCGCGCCATCATCGCCAGCACGGCGCCGGAATCGATGCCGCCGGACAGGAACAGGCCATAGGGCACATCGCTGCGCTGGTGCAGGCGGACGCTATCCTCGAAGGCGATGTCCAAACGGGCGAGCGCGTCCTCCTCCGTCACCGGCACGGGTCCGCCCTCGGGCAGCGCGGCGCGGCGGTGGCGTTCGACGATCGCGCCATCGGCGATCACTACCGTCTCCCCCGGCAGCACGCGGGTGATACCCGCAAAAATGGTCTCGGCGCCGGTGGTGAACTGGATCTGCAGCAGCTCGTCCCGCGCCTCCGCCCGCACCCGCGGCTGCACCAGCCCGGCGGCGAGCAGCGCCTGCGGTTCGGAGGCGAAGGCGATGCCGCCCGCCACCTCGGCCAGGTACATGGGCTTGATGCCGAAGGGGTCGCGCGTGAGGATCACGCGGCGCGTCGCCCGGTCATGCAGCGCCATGGCGTACATGCCGCGCAGCGCCTGCGCCATCGCGGCGGCGCCGTCGCGGCGGTACAGATGCAGCGGTGGTTCGCAATCCGATCCGGTGGCGCAGACCAGCGCATGCGCCTCCCGCAGCTCCAGGTAGTTGTAGACCTCGCCATTGGCGACCAGCGTGGCGGGGCCGGCGAACAGCGGCTGGTCGCCGGTGGCCAGGTCGATGATCGCCAGGCGGTTATGCGCCAGGCCGACATTGTCGGCGATGTGCACGCCCTGCCCATCCGGCCCGCGATGCGCCAGCGCGCCGAGCATGGCGTGCAGGATGGCGGGGTCGGGGGTTAGGCCCTGTTTCAGGGCGAGGCCGGCAATGCCACACATCAGGCCTGTCCCTTTCGCGCGGCGGCCTCATTCAGGAAGGCGGCCCAGGCGGCCAGCACCGGGGCTTCCGCATGGCGCGCCAGGAAGGCAGCGCGGCCGGCGGAGGCCAGTGCCTCGGCCCGGCCCGGGTCGTGCAGCACCTGCGCGATGGCGGTGGCCAGGGCGGCATGGTCGCCGATCGGCACCAGCAACCCGGTCTCGCCGGGGCGGATCACCTCCCGCGGCCCGTCCGCCGCGGTCGCCACCACCGGGCGGGCGGCGGCAAAACCCTCCAGCACGACATTGCCCAGCGGCTCGATGCGGGAGGGCACCACCAGCAGGCGGCTGGCGGCGAGCAGCGCGCCGACATCCTGCCGCCAGCCGAGGAAAGCCACGCGGCTGCCGAGGCCCAGTTCGCGCACCAGCGCCGCCAGCGCCGCACGCTCCGGCCCCTCGCCCGCGAGCGCCAGATGTACCGCCGGCGGCAGCAACGCCATGGCCCGCAGCAATGTCGGAAAATCCTTGTTCGGGTGCAGGCGGCCCATGGCCAGCAGCGGTACCGCACCGGGCGGGAAGGGCAGGGCGGCGGGCGGCGTGCCGGCCAGGTCGGCGGCGAAGTTCGGCACCAGCCGCACGCGCCCCGCTGGCCAGCCCTGCGCCGCAATCCAGTCGCATAGGCCCTGGGTATTGGCGGCCAGCAGGTCGCAACCGCGGTAGTGCTTCAGCGCATAGGCGCCGCCGAGCCGCCCGGCCATGGCCCAGCCATCGCGCGCATCGGTGGCGGCGCGGGTGAAGCCGGCGGCGCGGTTCATCCAGGCCACCACCACCTGCGGTCGGAAGCCGCGCAGCGCGCTGCGCAGCCGCCCGGCCGTCAACCAATCCAGCTTCCCGCCGAAGCCAAGCTGCACCGGGGCCAGCCCGCCCGCCGTCAGCCTGGCGGCGCGGCCCGGTTCCCGCCGGATCACCGCCAGCACATCCAGCCCGGCGCGATGCTGGGCGAGGACCAGCCGTTCGAAGAAGGCCTCCGCCCCGCCCTGCACGGCGCCGGCCATGACATGCGCGACCCTCACGCCGGTTCAGTCGAGGCGGGTACCGGCGCGGCGAGCAGACGTTCCGCCGCGGCCAGCACGCGGGATTCGGGCAGCGCGGTCATCGGTGCCTCGAAGGGCGGGCCATCGGCCTCCACCGCCACGGCGCGTTGGCCGCAGGGGCCGTATTCGGCGGCGCTGCTGCGGCCGAACAACCCGATGGTGGGCGCCCCGGTGGCGGCGGCCAGGTGCATCAGGCCGGAATCATTGCCGAGGAACAGCGCCGCCCGGCGCAGCACCGCCGCCACCTCCGGCAAGGCCAGGTTGCCCACCAGGTCCACCGCATCCGGAAAGGCGTCCAGCACCGGCGCGGCCATGGCGCGTTCGACGGCGCCCGGCCCGCCGAGGATGGCGATGCGCGCGCCCGCCAGCGCGCCGCCCGGTGCCCCCGCCCGCGTGCCGCCCGGCGCGACCAGCGCGCGGGCGACCCGGATGAAGCGCTCGGCCGGCCACACCTTTTCGGACCAGTTGGCGGTCGGCCCCAGAACCAGCCAGGGCCCACCCGGCAGCAGCGCCAGGGCACGTGCTTCATCCGCCGCCGCGGTCCAGGCCACGGGCAGCGGCGGCGGCGCCAGACCCATCAGCGCGCCGAGATGGGTCAGCCGATGGCCGGGCCGTCGGCCGCCCTTGCCCGTCAGACGCTTCCGCGCCGGCACCATCCAGGCCAGCGCCGAGGCCCGGAGATCCACCACCAGGTCCCAGCGGGTGCGCGCCACCTGCCACCACAGATCCAGCCAATGCAGCTCGAACCGCTTCTTCGCCACCACGATCAGCCGTTCCAGCCCCGGCATGCGGGCAAAGACCCCCGCCGCCGCCGGGCCACAGGCCACGGTGATGCGGGCGCCGGGATGGGCGCGCAGAAGATGATCCAGCAGCCCGGTGGACAGGACAGCATCGCCAATCCGGGTGGCGGTGACGAAAAGAATGCGCATGCGGCGCCTGCCTAGCACGGCGCCCGGAATCGCCCCAAGCGAGGGGCCGTTCCGCATGGGCTCGGTTGCAACGCCGTCGCATCTTGCCCATGTGCCGGGGATGCCGATCACTCTCCTGACCGGACGCGGCGTTGTGGAAGTGGCCGGCCCGGACCGGGTCGGCTTCCTGCAGGGCTTGGTGTCCAATGATGTCACCACCGCCGGCCCGGGCCGCGCGGTCTGGGCTGCCCTGCTGACGCCACAGGGCAAGTGGCTGGCGGATTTCTTCATCCTGGCCGAAGGCGAACGCCTGCTGCTGGATGCGGAGGCCGAGCAGGTGCCGCTGCTGGTACAGCGCCTTTCGCGTTTCCGGCTGCGCGCCAAGGTCACGCTGCGCGACGCCTCCACCGATTTCACCGTGCTGGCGGGCTGGGGGGAATCGGTGCCACCGCCCGGCACCCTCTCCGCGCCCGACCCCCGCCTGCCGGAGGCCGGCTGGCGCGCCCTGGTGGCGCAGCAGGTGGCGGCGGATGCGACGGATGCCGATTACGACCTGCACCGCCTGCGCCTCGGCCTGCATGACGGCACCCGCGACCTGGAGCCGGAGAAATCCGTGCTGCTGGAAGGCGGTTTCGATGAGCTCGGCGGCGTCTCCTGGACCAAAGGCTGCTACATGGGCCAGGAGCTTACGGCGCGGACCAAGTATCGCGGCTTGTTGAAGCGCCGCATCGTGCCGGTGGTGGTGGAAGGCGGCCTGCCGCCGCGCGGCACGCCGGTGCTGCGGGATGGCGTGGAGGTGGGCGAGATGCGCTCCGCCCGCGATGGCCACGGGCTCGCGCTGCTGCGGCTGGATGTGCTGGCGGCCGGCGGCACGCTTTCGGCCGGCGGCGCGGTGCTGACGCCGCGGGTGCCGGGCTGGATGAACCTGCCCAGCGCGGCCTGAGCGGGTCAGCCCGCCGCCGCTTCGATCTCCGCCCGCGTCTTGAGATCCGCGTATTTCTGGCCCATGTCGAACAGGTTCGCCTCATGCGGGCCGATCGCGCGGTCGCCGACGCAATCCGTGGCCACGATGGTGCGGAAATTGTGCTGCAGGCTGTCCACCACCGTGGCGCGCACACAGCCGGATGTCGTGCAGCCGGCGACCACCACCGTATCCGCGCCCTGGTAGCGCAGCCAGCTTGCCAGGTTGGTGTCGAAGAAGCCGGAGGCGCCCTGCTTGCGCACGATGTGCTCCCCGGCCCTGGGCGCCAGCTCCGGCACGATCTGCGACAGCGGTGAGGTTTCGGTCAGCTTCAGCAGGGACGGCGCCTTCAGCGTGAAGACGCCGGCATCGGAGCCATCCTCGGCATAGACCACGCGGGTATGCGCCACCGGCCATCTGTGGCGCCGCGCGAATTTCAGCAGATGCACCGTCTGTTCGATGGCGGGCGCGATGTTGCCGCCGCCGAAATGCGCGGGGTCGGCAAAGCCCACGACGAAATCGACGATCACCAGGGCCGGGCGATTGCCCATGCCGGCGGCTTGGCCCATGCCCTGGCGGTGGTAGATCTCGGCCTCGGGATGTCCGCTCATGCCACAGCCTCCAGGTCACGCAACGATTGGATCATGGACGAGCGCAGCAGATAGGCGCGGTGCTTCGCCGGATCGGCCACCGTGGCGCGCAGCTCGTCGTGATAGGCGCGGCGGGCGGCGGGGTCGCGCTGGTTCAGGATCTGCCGGTTCCGCAGCGCCTGCTGCTGCACCACATCCAGCGCCACCTTGCGGCGCTGGCGGCCGTAGCGGCCCATGCTGTCCAGCGGTGCGCCGCGCCAGACCTCCGCCAGCTTCTGCGCCAGGTTGAAGGCATCATGGATGCCGCCATTCATGCCCATGCCACCCAGCGGGTTGTTGATGTGGGCGGCATCGCCGGCCAGGAAGACGCGGCCATGGACGTATTCGTCCACCACGCGCTCATGCACCCGGTAGCCGGTGCGGTGCACCACCTCATACCCCGCCGGGTTCGGCACCACCGCTTGCAGCCGCGCATCCATCCGCGCCGGCGCCGTCATCGCTTCCTCGGTCTCATGCGGATCGGTCGGGAACAGCACGCGCCACAGGGACGCGGTGCGCAGCAGCACGAACCATTCCTCGGGATCGGAGATGTAGGAGATGTCGGCGAGGTCCGGGATCGCCTCATGGAAGGGGAAGGTGGTGGAAAGCGAGAGGAAGATTTCGGGAATCGTCTGGCCGCGGAATTCGGTGCCGACCGCCCGGCGCACCGCGCTGCGCGCGCCATCGGCACCGATCAGGTAGGAGCCGGCGAGCTTCTCCGTGCTGCCGTCGATGCGCTCGATCGCCAGCGTCACGCCATCCGCATCCTGCGCCACATCCGCGGCGCGGGCATCGTAGATGAAGCTGACGTCCGAGTTCGCCGCCATGCGGTCCCGCAGCATCTGCGTCAGCCGCCACTGCTCGCATTGCAGGCGGTAGGGGTGGTCCGTATCGGCCGAGAGCACGCCCATGTCGAAGGTGGCGATCGGCCCTGTGGCGCGGTCGCGGAACTGCCAGTTCGGGCAGACCAGCCCCTGCGCGATCAGGCTCTCCACCACCCCGAATTTTTGCAGCATGTCGAGCGTCGGCGGATGGAAGGTGGAGGCGCGCAGGTCGGTCGGCAGCGCCTCGGCCTGTTCAACGATGGTGACCGGGATGCCTTCCCCCGCGAGATAGGCTGCGGCGACCATGCCGACCGGGCCGGCGCCGGCAATCAGAACGGGGAGGGGCTTGGCCATTGGTCACTCTCTGGTGTCACCGGGACAATGGCGCGCGGGCGGCGGCGGTGGAAGGGGGGCGCTTGTGCGGCTGTCGCGGCGGCGCATCTATCCGGGATGAACCTCCCCTTCCTGTCCAAGCCGCCCCGGATTG
This sequence comes from Falsiroseomonas sp. E2-1-a4, assembly GCF_051433165.1. Classification (NCBI taxonomy): domain Bacteria; kingdom Pseudomonadati; phylum Pseudomonadota; class Alphaproteobacteria; order Acetobacterales; family Roseomonadaceae; genus Falsiroseomonas; species Falsiroseomonas sp. E2-1-a4. The sequence continues at coordinate 82,018 of NZ_JBHMFS010000013.1, forward strand.
CCCTGTTGCGCCTGTCCGGCACCATCGCCGCCCGCGGCGCCAGCCCCTTCGCCGCACAAGGCATCAGCGCCCAGGCCAGCGGCCCGCTGATCGACCGCGCCTTCGGCATGAAGCGCCTGGCGGAGGTGGCGCTGGTGCTGAATTCCCCGGGCGGGTCGCCGGTGCAATCCAGCCTGGTGGCGCAGCGCATCCGCCGGTTGGCGGACAAGAAGAAGGTTAAGGTCACCGCCTATGTCGAGGATGCCGCGGCTTCCGGCGGCTATTGGCTGGCCTGCGCGGCGGATGAGATCGTGGCGGACCCGGCCAGCATCCTCGGCTCCATCGGCGTGATCAGTGCCGGCTTCGGGCTGGAGGAGGCGATCGGCCGCCTCGGCGTGCAGCGGCGGATGTACACGGCGGGGACAGAGAAAAGCTTCCTCGACCCCTTCCGCCCGGAACGGCCGGAGGATGTGGCGCGGCTGGAGGCGTTGCTGGCCGAACTGCATGAGGTGTTCCGCGACTGGGTCCGCGCACGCCGCGGGGCAAGGCTGAAGGCGCCGGAGGCCGAATTATTCAGCGGCCGCTTCTGGATTGGCCGGCGCGCGGTGGAACTTGGCCTGGCGGACCGGCTGGGGGAGGTGACGGCGGAGCTGCGCGCGCGGCATGGCGACAAGGCGCAGATCGTGCCGATCGGCGCCCGCCGCCCGCCCTGGCCGCTGCGCCTGTTCTCCGGCGCGGCGCTGGCGGAAGGCGCGATGGCGGCGGTGGAGGAGCGGGCGGCCTGGGCGCGGCTGGGGCTGTAGGAGTTTCGCCTGAAAGATGTGCCAATCACATCAAATTGAGACGAGCGGGTGAAGATTACGTTGTCTTTGTGCAACGGGACGCCGCTATCGTTCATTGCATAACAGTCTCGGATTTCGCCATGCGCGGGTTAAGGACAGGCGGTGCGGCGGGGAAGGGTTTTGATGGGCCCGGCGACCCGGCCGGGCTCCAGGCGCTCAGGATGGCCGGCGAGACCGAGCTCGGGCGGAGCCCGCAACTGTCGCGGTCGGCGCATCTGCCGGTCACGCGCGTGGCCAGGCCACCCCCCTACCGTCCGGCCAAACCCGCGCGGCTCGCGGCGAAGGCCACAAGGCCGGCCGATCTGGGCGGTCTGGCTTCGACCGCCGCCGCTGCCCTGAGCGTCTATTTCGACCATTCGCCCGAATGCCTGTTCCAGGTTCGCGTCACGCAGGACCGGACCTTCCTTTATGAGTCCATCAACCCGGTGGCCCTGGCGCGCACAGGAGCGAGGCTGGAGGATGTTCTCGGCAGGACGCCGGTCCAGGTCCTGGGTGAGGAATTCGGCGGCCTGATCACCGCGGGGCTGGAGCGTGTGCGCGCCAGTGGCCAGGCCTATGCCTATGAGCCGACCATCACCTACGGCAGTGAAACGCTGACCTATGATGCGATGTACCTGCCGCTGCTGGGTCCGGACGGCACCGTGCACGCCATTCTGGGCCGGGCGCGGGACATCACCCAGCACCGACAGGTGGAAGCCTCCCTGCTGCAGGCGCAGAAGATGCAGGCGCTGGGCCAACTGGCAGGCGGCGTGGCGCATGATTTCAACAACGTGCTCCTGGCCATGGCGAGCTGCCTGAAGCTGCTCGGCCGGCAGACCGATGGCGCCGACGCCATGGCCCTGCTGGCGGAGGCGCATCGCAGCGTGGAGCGCGGCTCCGCGCTCACCGCGCGGCTGCTGGCCTTCGTCCGGCAACAACCGATGGCGTTGGAGCCGGTGGATGTGAACCGGTCGCTGGCGGAGATGGCGGCGCTGCTGGCCCGCACGCTGGGCCAGGGCGTGCGCGTCATCACCGCCGGGGCGCCAGAGCTGTGGCTGGCGCGGGCGGATCGTAACCAGCTGGAGCTGGCGATCCTGAACCTGGCGATCAATGCGCGCGATGCGATGCCCGAGGGCGGCCAACTGATCCTCACCACCCGCAACGCCCACGTCACGGCACCGCTGTCGCCCGGGATGGCGGCGGGCGCCCATGTCGCGATCGACCTTGTCGATACCGGCCAGGGCATGACGGCGGAGGTGCTGGCGCGGGCGGCGGAGCCCTTCTTCACCACCAAGCCGCCGGGCCAGGGCAGCGGGCTGGGGCTCAGCATGGTCCAGGGCATGCTGCGGCAGGTCGGCGGCGGAATGGAACTGGCAAGCCGCCCCGGCGCCGGAACGCGCGTGACGTTGTATCTGCCCGCCGCGGAGGGGCAGGCGATGGCGGGCTGAACGGCGTGGCGGCCCTGTCCTTGACCAGGCCGCCAATTTATCCGGTGGTGCGGCCCGCAACGCACTGGATGGTCTCGGGCATGATGGTCTTTCTTACCGCGTCACCCTGCCTTCCCACGCGGCAGGGGCCAGGCGCATGAGCCTCGTGCTGCTGCCCGGCTTCATGCTGGATGCCGGGCTCTGGGACGAAATGGCGCCGCTGCTGGCCCCGCTCGGCCCGATCCACCATGGCGACCTGTTCCAGGACGACACCATGCAGGCCATGGCCGCCCGCGTGCTGGCGCAGGCGCCGGAGCGTTTCGTGCTGGTCGGCTTCTCCATGGGCGGCTTCGTGGCGCGGGAGGTGGTGCGGATGGCGCCCGAGCGCGTCCAGGCGCTGGTGCTGGTCGGCACCTCCGCCCGCGGTGACAGCGCATCGCAGCAGGCCCGTCGCCATGCCATTGCGGGCCGCACGCCGGACCAGGCCTTCCGGGGGATGAGCCGCGCCGCCATCGCCCGCGGCCTGCACCCGGACCGTGCCGGCGACCTGGCGCTGGTGGACCGGCTGCGCGGCATGGGCAACCGGCTGGGCGGCGCGGTATTCCTGCGCCAGTCGCTGCTGACCCGCCCGGCCTTCGACACGCGCCTGGCCGAGATCACCTGCCCAACCCTGGTGGTCGCCGCGGCGCAGGATGCGCTGCGCAGCGTGGCGGAATCCGAGGAACTCGCCACCGGCATCCCCGGCGCCCGCCTGCACATCATCGAGGGCAGCGGCCACATGATGCCGATCGAGGCCGCGGACGAACTCGCCCGGCTGATCCTGGATTTTGTTGGTCAGACGGAGACCTGACCAACCCACTCAGGCAAATTGTACTGGGTGGCGACGCGGGCGATGCGGCCGGCCCGGATGGTCAGGAAGGCGCCGGCGGGCAGGGTGTAGCGCTGGCCGCGCGCTTCCGGCAGTCCATCCTCCGTCCGCAGGTACTGGCCCTGCACGATGAATTCCGCCGCGGCGCGGGTGCCGGTGGAATCCACCATCACCACCAGATCTTCGATCCGCTCGGCATAGGCGGCGTCCATGCCGGCCAGGAATTCGGTGAAGGCGGGCTTGCCGGTGCGGCGGCTGCCCTGGTTCGGGTCGTGGATCACGTCATCCGTCAGCAGCGCCAGAATGGCGGCGCGGTCGCCGGCGTTGAAGGCGGCGTAGTAGGCGCGGATCAGGCGCTCGGTCTCGGTCATGAAGGGGTCCCTTGCTTGCCGGTTGGGGCGGCGGGGGGGTATTGAAGCGGCCGAAACCTTCCCGGCAAGACCCGCACTCGGCATGTCCGCAAAACCCCCTTCCTTCCAGGACATCATCCTGCGACTCCACAATTTCTGGAGCGCGCAGGGCTGCCTGATCCTGCAGCCCTACGACATGGAAGTGGGCGCCGGCACCTTCCACCCGGCGACCACGCTGCGGGCGCTGGGGGCGAAGCCCTGGTCGGCCGCCTATGTGCAGCCCTCCCGCCGGCCCTCCGATGGCCGCTATGGCGAGAACCCGAACCGGCTGCAGCACTACTACCAGTACCAGGTCATCATGAAGCCGAGCCCGGCCGATGCGCAGGACCTGCTGCTGGCCAGCTACCGCGACCTTGGCCTGGACCCGATGAAGCATGATTTCCGCTTCGTCGAGGATGACTGGGAAAGCCCGACGCTCGGCGCCTGGGGCCTGGGGTGGGAGATCTGGTGCGACGGGATGGAAGTGGGCCAGTTCACCTATTTCCAGCAGGTCGGCGGCATCACCTGCGAGGTGCCGTCCTTCGAGATGACCTACGGCCTGGAACGCCTGGCGATGTTCATCCAGGACGTGGACGACGTGTATGAGCTGGATTTCAACGGAGCCGTGGAAGGCAGGGGGGGCGTGAAGTACGGCGAGGTGTTCCGCCGCGCCGAGGTCGAATACAGCCACCACAACTTTTCGGGTGCCGACACCGCCTTGCTGTTCCAGCATTTTGCGGATGCGGAGAAGGAATGCCAGTCGCTGCTGGCCTATGACCCGCCGCTGGCCCTGCCGGCCTATGACCAGTGCATCAAGGCCTCCCACCGCTTCAACCTGCTGGACGCCCGCGGCGCCATCAGTGTGACGGAGCGCGCCGCCTATATCGGTCGCGTCCGGGCGCTGGCGAAGGGCTGCTGCGAGGCCTGGGTCGCGGGCGAGACCGCGTGACTTTGCCACCGTTTTCTACCATGATGCGCCGCCATTCTACCATGAGGGCGCCATGGGCCAGTTGAACATCAAGGACGACGCGCTGATCGCCGATGCGAAGGCGCTGGCGGAGCTTCTCGGCACCACGACCACCGCGGCGCTGCGGGAGGCGGTGCAGAGCCGCCTGGCCAGCGAACGCGCCGTGCGGGACGACAAGGCACGCCGGAAGTATGAGGCGCTGATGGCGATCGGCCGGGAATCCGCCAAGCTGTTCCCGCCCGGTGGCAGCAGCGACCACAGCGACCTCTATGACGAGAACGGCCTGCCGAAGTGATCGTCGATACCTCCGCATTCATGGCCATCCTTCGGCAGGAGCCGGAGGCCGAGCGCTTCACCGCGATGCTGGCCGAGGCGCCGGAGGTGGCGGTTTCCGCCGCCACCCTGCTGGAACTCGGCATGGTGGCGGAGAGCCAGGCCGGCCCTGCGATTCGGCCGCGCATGGACCAGCTTCTGGCCGATACCGGGGCGGAGGTGGTGCCCTTCACCGAGGCCCAGGCGCGCCTGGCGCTGGAAGCCTGGCGCCGCTTCGGCAAGGGTCGCCACAAGGCCGCGCTGAATTTCGGCGACTGCTTCGCCTATGCCCTGGCGCGGGAGCGCAATGCGTCGCTGCTGTTCAAGGGCGCTGATTTTTCCGAGACCGATGTGAAGGCCGCGATCTGATGCCGGAGTTTCTGCTCGAACTCTTTTCCGAGGAGATCCCGGCGCGCATGCAGGCGCGCGGCGCGGAGGATCTGGCGAAGGCCTTTGCCACCGCCGCGGCGCCGCTGCTGGAAGGGGCGCCCAAGCCGTTCTACGGCCCGCGCCGCATCGGCCTGTCCGCCACGCTGCGCGCCGAAGTCACGACCGAGGGCAAGGAAGAACGCGGCCCGCGCACCGCCGCGCCCGCCGCGGCGCTGGACGGGTTTCTCCGCAAGCACGGCGCGACGCGCGAACAACTGGTTGAGCAGAACGGCTTCTGGGTGCTGCAGAAGCCGGGCGAGACCATCGCCGCCGCCACGCTGCTGGCGCAGGTGCTGCCTGGGCTGATCCAGAATTTCGGCTGGCCGAAATCCATGCGCTGGAACGGCCCCTTCACCTGGGTCCGCCCACTGCACCGCATCCTGTGCCTGCTCGACGGCGCCGTGGTGCCCTTCGCCATTGAGGCGCTGCCGGGCATGGAAAGCGGCAACCTCACCGAGGGCCACCGCATCATGGCGGCTGGCGACCGCGCCTTCACCGTGACCGGCCTGGCCGATTACGAAGCCGGCCTGCGCGCCCGCTTCGTGGAACCGGATGCTGGCGCGCGCATGGCACGGATCGAGACCGGCCTGGCAAAGCTCGCTGCCGAGCAGGGCGTCGCCGTGGTGCCGGATCGTGGGCTGCTGGAGGAGGTGGCCGGGCTGGTCGAATGGCCTGTGCCGCTGCTCGGCCGTATCGACGATGCCTTCATGGACCTGCCGCCGGAGCTCATGCGCACCACCATGCGCGTGAACCAGCGCTACTTCTCGATGACCAGGCCGGATGGCGGCGCCGCGCCCTTCTTCGGGCTGGTGGCCAACATTGCCGCCATCGATGGCGGCGCGACGCTGATCGCGGGCAACGAACGCGTGCTGCGCGCCCGCCTGTCTGATGCGCGCTTCTTCTGGGACCAGGACCGCAAGCAGAAGCTGGAAGATTTCCTGCCCAAGCTGGACTCGGTCGTGTTCCACGCCAAGCTCGGCACCCAGGGGCAGCGCGTGGCGCGGCTGGAGCGCCTCGCCCGCTGGCTGGCGCCGCATGTGGGCGCGGACCCGGCACTCGCGGCGCGGGCGGCGAAGCTGGCCAAGGCGGACCTCGCCTCCGGTCTGGTCGGCGAATTCCCCGAATTGCAGGGCACCATCGGCCGCTACTACGCGCTGCACCAGGGCGAGGATACGCGGGTGGCGGAGGCCATCGGCACCCAGTACCGGCCGCTCGGCCCGGGCGATGCGGTGCCGGCCGAGCCGGTCGCCATTGCCGTGGCGCTGGCCGACAAGCTGGACCTGCTGGCCGGCTTCTTCGCCGTGGACGAACGCCCCACCGGCTCCGGCGACCCCTTCGCCCTGCGCCGCGCGGCGTTGGGCACCATCCGCATCATCCGCGAAAACCGCCTGCGGCTGCGGCTGGAGGATGCGCTGGCCGAGGCCTTCTTCGGTTTCCCCCAGGCGCTGGGCGAAACCGCCAATCCCGAATTCGGCATGGCGGTGGCGCAGGATAAGCTGAAGACCGGCTGGCAGCCCGCCCCCCGCGGTGCCCATCCGCCGATGGTCGCCGCCTTCGCCGCCGGGCTGCTCGACTTCCTCGCCGAACGCCTCCGCGTCCAACTCCGCGCCGAGGGTGCGCGCCACGACCTGGTCGCCGCCGCCTTTGGCCAGGGCGGGGAGGACGACCTCCTCCGCCTGCTCTCCCGCGCCGAGGCGCTGAAGGCGCTGGTGGAGGGCGCGGATGGCCCCAACCTCCTCGCCGCCGCCAAGCGCGCCGCCAACATTCTGCGGATTGAGGACAAGAAAGACGGCCCGCACACCGGCGCGGTGGACACAAACCTGCTGACGGCGCCGGAGGAACAGGCGCTCGCCGCCGCCCTCGACGCCGCCGAACCCACCGTCGCGCAGGCCCTGGCCGCCGAAAACTTCGCCGCCGCCATGTCCGCGCTGGCCGCGCTCCGCGCCCCGCTCGACGCGTTTTTCGACAAGGTCATCGTCAACGACCCCGATCCGGCAACCCGCGCCAATCGGCTGCGCTTGCTCGCACGGCTCAGGGGCGGCATGGATACCGTTGCAGACTTTTCCAGGATCGAAGGCTGAGTCGCGGCGCCTCCCCCACTCCCCTGGGGGCTCCGTCACAGTCCAAACAGGAGAACGCCGTCCATGACTCAATGGGTCTACAGCTTCGGCGCCGGCCACAATGAGGGCCGCGCGGATATGCGCAATCTCCTGGGCGGCAAGGGCGCCAACCTGGCCGAAATGGCCAGCATCGGCCTGCCGGTCCCCCCCGGCTTCACCATCACCACCGAGGTCTGCACCTACTATTACGACCACGGCCAGTCCTACCCGCCGGAGCTGCGCGCCAAGGTCAGCGAGGCGCTCGCCCTGGTGGAAAACGCGGTGGGTCTGAAATTCGGCGACCACCACAAGCCGCTGCTCGTCTCCGTCCGCTCCGGCGCCCGTGTCTCCATGCCGGGTATGATGGACACGGTGCTGAATCTCGGCCTGAACGACGCGACCGTGGATGGCCTGGCGGCTGCCTCCGGCGATGCGCGCTTCGCCTGGGACAGCTACCGCCGCTTCATCCAGATGTTCGGCTCCGTCGTGCTCGGCGTGGACCATCACCGCTTCGAGGAGATCATCGAGCATGTGAAGCTCGATGCCGGCGTGTCGGAGGACACCGACCTCAAGGCGCAGGACTGGCACCGCGTGGTCGATGGCTACAAGGACATGGTCGAGGAAGTCACCGGCAAACCCTTCCCGCAGGACCCGCACGCCCAGCTCTGGGCCGCGATCGGCGCGGTCTTCGGCAGCTGGATGAACCCGCGCGCCAATACCTACCGCCGCCTGCACGAGATCTCTGCCAAATGGGGCACCGCCGTGAACGTCCAGGCGATGGTCTTCGGCAATATGGGCGAGGATTGCGCCACCGGCGTCTGCTTCACCCGCGACCCGTCCACGGGCGAGAACTTCTTCTACGGCGAGTACCTGATCAACGCCCAGGGTGAGGACGTGGTGGCCGGCATCCGCACGCCGCAGCCCATGGCCGAATCCCGCGCCAAGCCCGGCGAGCGCAGCATGGAAGTGGCCATGCCGAAGGCCTATGCCGAGCTGGTCGAAGTCCGCGCCAAGCTGGAAAAGCACTATGCAGATATGCAGGACATCGAATTCACGGTGCAGCAGAACAAGCTGTACATGTTGCAGACCCGCAACGGCAAACGCACCGCCGCCGCCAGCCTGAAGATCGCCGTGGACATGGCCCGCGAGGGCCTGATCGACCGCACCGAGGCCATCAAGCGCGTCGACCCCAAGGCGCTCGACCAGCTTCTGCACCCGACGCTCGACCCCAAGGCGCCGCGCAAGGCCTTGGCGAAGGGTCTGCCCGCCAGCCCCGGCGCCGCCTGCGGCGTCATCGTCTTCTCGGCGGATGAAGCGGAAGCCCGCGCCGCCAAGGGCGAGGCCGTCATCCTGGTCCGCATCGAGACGTCGCCCGAGGACATCCACGGCATGCACGCCGCCAAGGGCATCCTCACCACCCGCGGCGGCATGACCAGCCACGCCGCCGTGGTCGCCCGCGGCATGGGCCGGCCCTGCGTCGCCGGCGCCGGCTCCGTCACCGTGGACTATGCCGGCCAGACGCTGACCGCCGGCGGCAAGCGCATGAACGCGGGGGACACCATCACGCTCGATGGCGCCACCGGTGAGGTCTTCGCCGGCACCGTGCCGATGATCGAGCCGCAACTCTCCGGCGACTTCGCGACCCTGATGGAATGGGCCGATGGCGTCCGCAAGATGAAGGTGCGCGCCAACGCCGAAACGCCGCTGGACGCCGAGACCGCCCGGAAATTCGGCGCCGAAGGCATCGGCCTTTGCCGCACCGAACACATGTTCTTCGACCCGGAGCGCATCGGCGCCGTGCGCCAGATGATCATGGCCGACACCGAGGATGGCCGCCGCGACGCCCTGTCCCGGCTGCTGCCCTTCCAGCGCGAGGATTTTCTCAAGCTGTTCCGGATCATGGCGGGGCTTCCCGTCACCATCCGCCTGCTCGACCCGCCGCTGCATGAATTCCTGCCGCACCGGGACAGCGAAATCGCCGAAGTGGCGATCAGCCTCGGCGCCGATGTCGCCGCCATGCAGCGCCGCGCGGCGGACCTGTCCGAAGCCAACCCGATGCTCGGCCATCGCGGCTGCCGCCTCGGCCTGACCTACCCCGAAATCTACGAGATGCAGGTCCGCGCCATCTTCGAAGCGGCCATCGCCATCGCCCAGGAAACCGGCAAGGCCCCCGTGCCGGAAATCATGATCCCGCTCGTGGCCCTACGCCGCGAGCTGGAAATCCTGCGCGCCCTGGTCGACCGCGTCGCCCAAGAAGTCTTCGCCGAAACGAAATACCACATCGTCTACCAAGTCGGCACGATGATCGAACTGCCGCGCGCGGCCCTGATCGCCGACAGCATCGCCGAAGCCGCCGACTTCTTCAGCTTCGGCACCAACGACCTGACCCAGACCGTCTTCGGCCTGTCCCGCGACGACGCCGGCAAGTTCCTGCCCTTCTACGTGGAAAAGGGCATCCTGCCGAAAGACCCCTTCGTCTCCATCGACATCGACGGCGTCGGCGCCCTGGTGCAGATCGCCGCCGAAAAAGGCCGCAAGACCAAACCCGATCTGAAACTCGGCATCTGCGGCGAACACGGCGGCGACCCAGCCTCCATCCACTTCTGCGGCTCCGTCGGCCTCGACTACGTCTCCTGCTCCCCCTACCGCGTCCCCGTCGCCCGCCTTGCCGCGGCGCAAGCGGCGTTGACAAGCGGGGGTGGGGATCGGACGGCCTGAAAGGGCTGAAGCCGGCGCTGGTGATTGCAGGGGGCGCTGCCCCCTGCACCCCCGCCAAAGGGACAGTGGTCCCTTTGGAATCCCGTTAAGGGGCAGGAGGGAGGAGGGGCCTGCGGGCCCGCTTCATCCACGCTCCCGCCGTGCCCCTCCTCCCTCCTGCCCCTCATCCCTGGGTTCGAAGGGGCCACTGCCCCTTCGCGGGAGGGTGCAGGGAGGGCAGAGCCCTCCTTGCAGACAACCAGCGCTCACCTTCCAGCCCTCTCCAAGGCCAACCCGATGTCCCACCCCCGCCTGTCTGCGCTGATTGTCGCGCGGAATGAGGAGCAGCGACTGCCGGCGTGTTTGGCGTCGGTGGCGTTTGCGGATGAGGTGGTGGTGGTGCTGGACCGCAGCACCGATGGCTCGGCGGATTTGGCACGGGCGGCGGGGGCGCGGGTGTTGGAGGGGGCTTGGGAGTTGGAGGGCGCGCGGCGCAATGCCGGCATTGCTGCCTGCACCGGGGATTGGGTGGTGGAGGTGGATGCGGATGAGCGGGTCAGCCCGGATCTGGCGGTTGCGGTGCGGCGGGTGATGGGGGAGTCGGGCTTCGCCTGGCATCAGGTGATGGTCGATAATTATGTGGGGGATCGGCTGATCCGTTTTGGCTGGGCGGGCAGTTTCGGGACCACCTCGGTGCCGCGGTTGTTCCGGCGGGGCGCCAAGCAGTGGCGGGCGCAGCGGGTGCATCCGGGGCTGGATTGGGTGGGCCAGCAGGGGCCGCGGATTGAGCAGGGGGCGCTGGTGCACCTGGTTGATCGCGACATTTCGGACATGCTGCGGCGGCTGGACAAGTATTCCTCGGCCAAGGCGGCGGATCTGCTGGAATCAGGCGATATCGGGAGTCTCGCGGGCAATCTGCGGCGTTTCGTCTCGCGCGCCTTCAAATCCTATGTGGCCCGCAAGGGGTATCGGGAGGGCGCCTGGGGTGTGCTGCTGGCCTTCTGCACGGGGGCGTTTCCGTTGCTGTCCTACCTGAAGGCGCGGCTGGAGCCGGAGCGGCATGGGGGGCGGAAGTGATGCAGCCCTGGCATCGCAGCCCGACCACGCCGGTGGCGGTGCTGCTGGCGGTGGCGCCGGGTCTCGCCGTGGCGCAGTTCCGCGCCATGGCGCTGGCCGTGACGGTAGCCTTGGTGCTGACGGTGGTGACGCATCGGCGCGTGCGGGGCGCCTGGCCCTGGCCGCGGATGGAGCGTGTGGGCTGGCTGGCGGTGGCGCTGCTCGGCTGGTGCGGGGTGGCTGCGTTGTGGTCGCCGGAGCCGGGGCGGGCGTTGCAGACCATCGGCGGCCTGGCGGCGCTGCTGGGCCTGGCGCTGATGGCGGCTCGGGCGCTGGCGGAGGAAACGGCGCCTAGGCGGCTGGCCTTCGCGCTGGCCGGGGGGCTGGCGGTGGGGCTGGCGCTGGCGGCAGCCGATCATGCCAGCGGCAACTGGTTGCGGCTGGCCGTACGCGGCTTTCCGGACATGCCGATGATCAGCTTCGGTCTGAAGCCGGCGATGTCGCTGATGATGCTGCTGCTGCCGCTGGTTCTGGCGGTGCCGATGGCCTGGGCGCTGCGCGGCGTGCTGGTGGCGGCGGGGCTGGCGGTGGTGCTGTGGCTGCCGGCGGATTCCGCCAAGATCGCCGCGGTGGCGGGCCTGGTCGCGGCGGGGCTGGCGATGGTCCTTCCGCGCGCGGTGCCGCGCCTGGCGGCGCTGGGCTTTGCCGCCTTCAGCCTGGCCGCGCCGCTGGTCTTCGCCTTCGGCCTGGCCCAGGCGCCGTCGCTGGAGCCGCTGCCGCGATCCGCCGCGCATCGCATCCTGATCTGGGATTTCGTGCTGGACCGGGTGGCGGAGAAGCCGCTGCTCGGCTGGGGCATGGAGGCCAGCCGCGCGATTCCGGGTGGCAGCGAGAATTTCCCGGCCGCCGACCTCCACCGCTACGGCCTGACCTCCCCGGATGCGCGCGCCTGGTTCGGCGTGCCGGCGGCCCGCCGCCTGCCGCTGCACACCCACAACGCCGCCCTGCAGCTCTGGCTGGAACTGGGGCTGGTGGGGGCGCTGCTGGGTGCGGCGCTGGGCGCCGCGGCGCTGCTGGCCGCCAGCGCCAGCCCGGCGGGCTTTGGCATGGCGGTGTCGGCGGTGGTGACCTGGCAGCTTTCCTTCGGCGTGTGGCAGCCCTGGTGGGTGGCCTCCGCCCTGCTGGCCGCCGTGGTCGCCTGGATGCTGCGCCGCGCTTAGCCCATGCAGCGCATGAACAGGGTGGAGGGGTGCGCGATTTCGCCCACCTCCGCCGCCGTGCGCGCCGGGCCGTCCGCCAGGCTGGGCGCGATGCCGGCATCGCGCAGGAAATCCACCGCCTCGTTCCCCTTCACCGCGAAATTCACGTTCTGCGGGATGTCGCCGGTGCGCTGGGCCACGCGGGCGGCGTTGAGCTTGGAGACGATCACACCCACCACATGGCCGGCGAGATCCAGCAGCGGCCCGCCTGAATTGCCCGGCTGCACCGGGGCGGAGATCTGGAACTGCCGCTGGTCATCCGCCAGCCCGGCCAGGGCCGAGACCTCCCCCGTCGTCAGCGTCGGGCCGGAGGACAGCATGCCGGCGAGCGGGAAGCCGTAGGTCACCACGCCTTCGCCGCGGCGGATATTCATCTCGCGCCGGAAGGACAGGGCCGGGCCGGAATTCCGCGGTACCTCGATCAGTGCCAGGTCGCGCTGGCGGTCGGCGCGCAGCACGCGGGCGGTGGCGTCCGTGCCATCGGCCAGGCGCACGCGCAAGGCGCGGCAGCGTTCCACCACATGCGCATTGGTCAGCGCCCGCCCCGGCGCGACGACGAAGCCGGTGCCGGAGGAGACCATTCGCCCGGTGCCCGCGGCCGGCGGCGCGCCCGGCTTGCCGGGCACCATGCCGGCCTGCGGCGCGGGGGGCACCGTGCCGGCCTGCGGCCTGGGGGGCACCACGCCCGCCTGCGGCCCGGGGGGCAGTGCCGGCGGCTTGCTGGTGGGCAGCGGCGGGAAGCCCTGGCGGAAGCCTGGCATGTTGCTCGGCGGCGGCTTGTCCTGGCCGATGGCGTCGCCGCTGGCCAGAAGGCCCGGGAGCAGGCCGAGAAGCAGGGCAGGGATCAGCTTCGAAGGACGGGGCATGTTTCGATAGCATGCCCAACCCTGGCGCCCGCGGTCAACGTCGCCTGGTTGCGCCGTGTTTCGGGCTACAGCAGCCCCTCCCGCCGGAAGGACAGGTGGCGGCCGTTACCGACGATCAGATGGTCATGCACCGTGATGCCGAGCACGGCCGCCGCCGCCTTCACCTCCTGCGTCATCTCGATATCGGCGCGGGAGGGGGTGGGGTCGCCGGAGGGGTGGTTGTGCACCAGGATCAGCGCGGTGGCCTGCAGTTCCAGGGCGCGCTTCACCACCTCCCGCGGATAGACCGGCGTGTGGTTCACGGTGCCGCGGGCCTGCGCCTCATCGGCGATCAGGCGGTTCTTGCTATCCAGGAACAGCAGGCGGAACTGCTCGATCGATTCGCGGGCCAGGGCGGCGGAAAGGTAGGAGATCAGCCGGTCCCAGTTGTTCAGCACGGGCTGGTCCTTCACCTCCGCCCGCATCATCCGCAGCGCCGCGCCGTGCACGGTCTTCAGCGCGGCGGCGCCGGCCTCCCCCATCCCCTCCACCTGCTGCAATTCTCGCGCGGGCGCGGCGATGGCATTGGCAAAGCTGCCGAAGCGGGCGAGCAGGGCGCGGGCGATGGGCTTGGTGTCCCGCCGCGGCAGCGCCTGGAACAGCAGCATCTCCAGCATCTCATGGTCCAGCAGGCTGTCCGGGCCGGCGGTCAGCAGGCGCGTTCGCATGCGGGCGCGGTGGCCGAGATGGCCGGGCGGCGGCGCCTCCGCCAGTGCGGGCGAGACGGCGGTGAACAGCCCGCCGAATTCGGCGCTGGCCTCGGAGAATTGCGGCTTGCGGGCCATCCTGGCTCCCCTGCTTGGGTGGCAGGGTGCAACGAAGCCCGGGGATATTCAACCGCCGCGCGCCACCCGCCGAAGGGAGATCTTGATGGTGGCGGGGGCGGCGAGCGGGAGCGCGAGGCTCATGCGCCCGAAAGGCCCGCCCCAAGCTCAGTCAGCCGCCGAAGGGCGGCTTGTGCAGCCCGGCGGGCGAGATGGTGAAGATCTCCACGCCATCCTCCGTCACGCCGACCATATGCTCGAACTGCGCCGACAGGCTGCGGTCGCGGGTCACGGCGGTCCAGCCATCATCCAGCACCTTCACCTCCGGCCGCCCGGCATTCACCATCGGCTCCACGGTGAAGAACATGCCGGGCTTCAGCACCGGGCCTTCGCCGCGGCGGCCGAAATGCAGCACGTTGGGCGGTTCATGGAAGCGTCGCCCGATGCCGTGGCCGCAGAAATCCCGCACCACGGAGAAGCGGTTGCGCTCCACATAGGATTGGATGGCGTAGCCGATATCCCCCAGCGTGGCGCCCGGCTTGATGGCGGCAATGCCGCGCATCATGGATTCATAGGTGACATCCATCAGCAGCCGCGACTTGGTCGAGGGCTGGCCTGCCACATACATGCGGCTGGTATCGCCATGCCAGCCATCCAGGATGACCGTCACGTCGATATTGATGATGTCCCCATCCAGCAGCACCCGATCCCCCGGGATGCCATGGCAGACCACATGGTTGATCGAGGTGCAGGAGGATTTGGTGTAGCCGCGATAGCCCAGCGTCGCCGGAATGGCGTGATGGGCCAGGATGTGGTCGTGGATCAGCCGGTCGATCGCCTCCGTCGTGATCCCCGGCTGGATATGCGGGGTGATCATGTCGAGGGTTTCCGCGGCAAGCCGGCCGGCACGACGCATCCCCTCAAAATCGGCGGGGGCGTGAAGGGTGATGCGACGGCTCTCGCCGCCTTGCTGCTCCATGATGTGCTGACCGTCCAGACGTGATTCGAGATATATGGTGGTGAAGATGCGCTGCGGTCCCTGGTGTTGCAAGGCGCGGGGGTGCGGGGCCGTCAGTCCGGCTGCTCGCCCGCCTTGCGTTCCACCGTGCCGAGGGCATCCGCCAGGCGATGGGTGGCGCTGCCGGGTCGGGCGGGTTTCTGCTGGCTTTCATGCGGCGCCCAGCCGGTCAGCATCAGCAGTCGCAGGCCGGGCGCGATGCCCTGGGCGCCTTCCGGCAGCGCGGCGGCGGCCATGGGGAACAGGGCGCGCGGCGGGGTACGCGAGTCGCGCGCCAGCACGGCATTGCCCTCCCCGGCGGCGCGCAGGTCCGCGAGCAGGGCGAAGGGGGTTCGGTAGGCCAGGCCGACCTCCTCCACATCCGCCACCGGCAGGGCGAAGCCGGCGCGTTGCATCAGGCCGGCGGCGTCGCGCAGTTCCGGGAAGGGGGAGATGCGGGGCGAAAGCCCACCGCGCAGGGTGCTTTCGGCCTCCGCCAGCGCCTGGCGCAGCGGTTGCAGGGTGCCGAGGCCGGGGAGCGAGGCGAGGAACAGCCCATCCGGCGCCAGCGCCCGCCGAATTTGAATCAGCGCCCCCGGCAAATCGTTCACCCAGTGCAGGGACAGGGAGGCGACGATCAGGTCGAAGCTTTCGGGGGCGAAGGGCAGGTATTCCTCATCCGCCGCCACAGCCAGGCCGCCCGCGCGTGCCGCCATGGCGGGCGACAGGTCTGCGGAGATGACGGAAGAAATACCCCGCGCCCGCAGCATCGGCGCCACCACGCCGCGGCCGCCGATCTCCAGCGCGCGGCTGAAGCGGCGCGTGGTGTCGTCCAGCCGGTCCAGCAGCCGGTCCGCGCAATCCGCCAGGATCGGCGCCACCTGATCCACCGTGGCCGCCGCCCGGTCGCGTCGCCGGCGCACCAGCTTGCGGTCGAAAACCTGCATCGCATCCATCCCCGGCAGATGCGCCCGCTTCGCCCCGGCGGCAAGCCGGTCTAGCCTTTCCTCAATGACCGAGGACGCGCCACCGATGACCCCACGCATTGCCCCCGCCACATTGAAGGCCTGGCTGCGGGATGGGCAGGAACTCGCCATCCTGGATGCGCGGGAGGAGGGGGAGTTCGGCGCCTCCCACCTGTTCTGGGCGGTGCCCTGCCCGCTGTCCCAGGCCGAGCTGCGCGCCCCCGGCTTGCTGCCACGGCGCGATGTGCGGGTGGTGTGTACGGATGGCGGGGAGGGCCATGCCGAACGCCTGTCCGCCGTGCTGCAAAGCCTGGGCTGCTCCGATGTGGCGGTGCTGGACGGCGGCACCCCGGCCTGGCAGGCGGCGGGGTATGAGCTGTTCTCCGGCGTGAACGTGCCCTCCAAGGCGTTTGGCGAATGGGTGGAGCATCATTACGAAACCCCCTCCGTCGATGCGACGGAACTGGCCGCGATGCAGGCGGCCGGGGAGGATATTTTGGTGGTGGATAGCCGCCCGATGGCCGAATTCCACGCCATGTCCATCCCCGGCGCCATCGATGTGCCGGGGGCGGAGCTGGCCTATCGGGTGCCCGCCATGCTGGCGCGGCCTGAGACCACGGTGGTGGTGAATTGCGCCGGCCGCACGCGGTCCATCCTCGGCGCCGAGAGCCTGCGCCGGGCCGGGCTGCCGAACCGGGTAGTCGCGCTGCGGAACGGCACCATGGGCTGGGAGCTGGCCGGTTTCACCTGCAATCGCGGCCGCGAGGAGCGCTATGCGGAGGGCACGCCCGCCGATGCCGCCAAGACCCTGTCCCGCGCCCGCCGCTTCGCCGAAGGGGTGGGCGTGCGCTGGACCGATCGGGCCGGGCTGGCGGCGATGCAGGCCGACGTTGGCCGCAGCACCTATCTGCTGGATGTGCGCGACCCCGCCGAATTCGCCGCCGGCCATCTGCCCGGCTCGGCGAGCGCCCCGGGCGGGCAGTTGGTGCAGGCCACCGATGGCTGGGTGGCGGTGCGTGGCGCGCGGATCGTGCTGGTGGATGATACCGGCACCCGCGCCGCGATGACCGCCGGCTGGCTGCGGCAATTGGGCGGGTGGGAGGTGTTTGTCCTCACCGACGGCCTGAAAGGCCCGCTTGAGACCGGCGCCGTCACGCCGCGCCTGCCGGAGGCGCTGCGCCCCGGAATTCCCCGCGTGGCGCCTGATGCGGTGCGGGCCGGCGCGATGGCGGTGGTGGACCTCGCCCGGTCGCTCGCCTTCCGCGCCGGCCATATCCCGGGCGCCATCTGGGGCGTGCGGACGCGCCTGGATGCCGTGCTGCCGCGCCTGCCGGCGGGACGGCCGGTGGCGGTTGCCGCGCCTTCGCCTGATCTGGCTGCGCTCGGCGCCGCGGAACTGCGCGCGCTGGGCGTGGCGGAGGTCGCGGTGCTGGAAGGCGGCAATGCGGCCTGGCAGGCGGCGGGCTTCCCACCGGAAGCCGGTCGCACCGACCCGCCGGATACGGCCTGCATCGACGCCTATCTGCGCCCCTATGACCGCAACAGCGGCGTCGAGGACGCCATGCGCGCCTATCTCGCCTGGGAGATCGACCTGGTGCATGCGGTGGAGCGCGATGGCGATGCCCCCTTCGGCGCCTGGTAGCGCCCTGCTCAACAGGCTGGGCCGGGTGGCGCTGGATATGCTGCTGCCGCCCAATTGCCTGACCTGCGAGGCGCCGGTGGAGCGCCAGGGCACGCAATGCGGCGATTGCTTCCGGCAACTGACTCAGGTGACCGCGCCCTTCTGCGCACATTGCGGCGTGCCCTTCATCCATGCCGGCCAGGCCGGGCCGGGCGGGGTCTGCCCATCCTGCCTGGCCCGGCCGCCCGCCTTCGCCGCCGCCCGCGCGGCGCTGCGCTACGATGCCGGCGCGCAACGCCTGGTGCTGCCCTTCAAGCATGCGGACCGGCCCGAACTGGCCGGGCCGCTGGCGGCGATGATGGCGCGTGCCGGGGCGGAGCTGCTCGGCCGGGCGGATCTGCTGGTGCCGGTGCCGCTGCATTGGCGGCGGCTGCTGGCGCGGCGCTACAATCAGGCGGCGCTGCTGGCCCGGCGTTTGGCCGTGCTTTCCGGCCGCCCCTGCATCCCGGACCTGCTGCGCCGCCCGCGCGTCACGCCGCCGCTCGGCGATCGCGGCGCGGCCGACCGCGCCGCCCTGCTCGCCGGCGCCTTCCGCCTGACGCCGGCCGGGGCGCGGCGTGTAGCCGGGCTGCGGGTGCTGCTTGTGGATGATGTGATGACCTCCGGCGCGACGGCGGAGGCCTGCGCCCTGGCGCTGCTGGCGGCCGGCGCCGCCGCGGTGGATGTGCTGGCCGCCGCCCGCGTGCCGGACCCACGCTTGCAGGCCGAAGGCTGACCGCAACGGGAGGCTTGACCGCAGCCGCGCGCGGCCCGATTTCATCAAGATGGCCAAGATCGAAATCTACACCCAGGATTTCTGCCCCTATTGCTCGCGCGCCCTGGCGCTACTGACCAAGAAGGGGGTGGAATTCGAGGAGAAATACGCCCCCAACGGCTCCGATGCCCGGCGGGAGGCGCAGACACGCTCCGGCGGCCGCACCTCCGTGCCGCAGATCTTCATCGATGGCCGCCATATTGGCGGCTGCGACGACCTGATGGCGCTGGACCGCAAGGGCGGGCTGGACCCGCTGCTGGCCGGATGACGCAGGTTATCGGCAAAGGCGCGATGGCATGATCCACTATCAGCTCCGCTGCAGCGCGGCGCATGAGTTCGATGGCTGGTTCCAGGACAGCGCCGGCTTCGAGAAGCTGGCTGCCGCCGGCCTGGTGGAATGCCCGCATTGCGGCGGCACCCAGGTCACCCGCGCCCTGATGGCCCCCGCCGTCCGCAAATCCCGCAAGAAGGCGGCGCCGGTGCCGGTGGCGGAGGAAGCGGAGAAGACGGAGAAGTCTGCCGAGGCGCCCACCCCCGCCCCCACCAGCCCGCCGCCCGATGATGGCGGCATGTCCCAGCGCGTTGCCGCCGGGCCAATTCCGGCGCAGCTTCTGGCCATGCTCCAGCGCCTGCGCGCCGAGGTGGAGAAATCCTGCGACTATGTCGGCGACGGCTTCGCCGAGGAGGCCCGTAAGATCCACAGTGGCGAGGTCGAATCCCGCGGCATCTACGGCGAGGCCACGGAGGCCGAGGCCGAGGCGCTGGCCGAGGACGGCATCGACATCGCCCGCCTGCCCTGGGTGCCGCGCGCGGACGGCTGAACGAGGAGGGGCGGATGCTCGTCTTCAGCTACGGCATCCCCAAATCCGGCAGCACGCTGGCCTTCGAACTGGCCAAGGCCGTGGCCCGCCTCGGCGGCCACCGCCAGCCCCTGCTGCCCGAGTGGCTTCCCGGCAGCCACAAGGTGAACTTTGCCCAGGCGCTGACGGTGGAAGCCCTGCGCGGCCTGGCGGCGGCGGCCCAATCCCGCATCCTGCTGGTGAAAACCCATGCCTGCCCGGGACCGGAGTGGGTGGCGGAATACCGGGCGCTGGCGGCGCAGGGGCTGGTCTCGGCCCATGTGAACCAGCGCGACCCGCGCGACATCTGCCTGTCCCTGCTCGATGCCGGGCGCCTGGCGCGCAGCCGGGGGGAAGCGGCCTTCGCCGAATTCGTGACGCTGGAGGATACAGTGGCCGCGGTGCGGCGCTACCTCGGCGAACAGGCCATCTGGGCAGCGCTGCCGCGCATCCTGCCGCTCGACTACGCCACCTGCGCCTTCCGCATGGCGGAGGCGGTGGAGGCGATCAAGGCCAATCTGGGGATATCCTGCCCGAACTGGCTGGTGGGGCTGTGGGTGCAGCGATTCGCCTTCACCTACCGCAACAAGGCGGTGCCCGCCCGGCATGAGCGGGAGTTGACGCCGGACCAGGCCGCCTGGTTGGCCCGCGAATTCGCCGCTTGGCTGGGTCGCCGTTAAGACTTCGAAATATCACCGCGGACTTTGCTCTGCGTGTGCGCGACATGGCTTGACCAGGCAGCGTGTTCTTCGTGTCAACGGACATTCGGTGCGACGGATGCCGGGAGTTTCCCGCTGGTTTCTCCACAGCTTTACCCCCGCAAATGTGGAAAACATTAATGTGGCGCCGCGGATACAGCGGCCGCATCCATTTATATTTTCCATCGTTGCGAGAACACAGAAAGAACATCGCTGCGCGGCAAGCTGTCGCCTGGGGTTCCACAGGACATGCCACGGTTTATCCCCAGGGAAATCCCCGGCTTTGGGGATAAGTGCGGCCTTGACCGGCAGGTTTTGCCCAGGGGTCAGCGCCGGGCCATGGCCAGGTAGTTCACCGCCAGGTCCCGCGTGGCCCGCCACTGGCCGGTGGGCGACATGCTCATCCCGGCCAATTCGGTGATCCGGTAGCCGGTGGGCCGCAGCGCGGCGCCGAGTTCGCCGGGCGTCACGAACATGCGCCAGTCATGCGTGCCCACCGGCAGCAGCCGCAGCAGGTATTCGGCGCCCAGCTTGGCGAACAGGAAGGACCGCGCGGTGCGGTTCAGGGTGGAGACGAAGATCGGCGCGCCGGGCTTGGCGAGTGCGGCCAGCGCGGCGCAGAACTGCGCGCGATCCGCCACATGCTCGATCACCTCCAGCGCCACCACGGCATCGAAGCGCAGCCCCTCCGCCAGCAAATCCTCGGGCCCGCCCTGGCGGTAGTCGATGGCCAGCCCGCCCGCTTCCGCATGGGCGCGGGCGGCGGCCAGCGCGGCGCCGGCGGCGTCCAGCCCGGTGACGGTGGCGCCCATGCGGGCGAAGGCTTCGGCGGCCAGGCCTGCGCCGCAGCCGACATCCAAAATGGTCTTGCCGGTGAGGTCCCGCCCCCCGAGCCGGTCCGCGATCCAGCCGGTGCGCAGCGGGTTCATCCGGTGCAACGGCTTCATCGGGCCGTCCGGGTCCCACCATTGGCCGGCCAGCGCATCGAATTTGGCCCGCTCGGCCGCCAGCGTCGTACCACTCATGGCTGTATTCCCCCGCCTCGGACCTGGGACATGGTTGCCCGCGGGCCGTCCCCCCGTTATCTGTCCGCGCCCCGGCGAGGCGCAACAGGGGTTGCCTCGCCCGAGCCCCTGGACCTACCCCCCGGACCCGAGCATGGCCCGCATCGTGATGAAGTTCGGCGGCACTTCCGTCGGCGACCTCGACCGTATCCGCAACGTGGCAAGCCGCGTGAAGCGCGAGGTGGAGGCTGGCCATGAGGTCGCCGTGGTGGTCTCCGCCATGTCCGGCGTGACGAACCAACTGGTGAAATGGTGCCAGGAACTATCGCCGCTGCATGATGCGCGGGAATACGACACGGTGGTGGCCACGGGTGAGCAGGTGACCATCGGCCTGCTGGCGATCGCCTTGCAGACGGTCGGCGTGGATGCGCGGTCCTGGCAGGGCTGGCAGGTACCGATCCGCACCGACAACGCGCATGGCAAGGCGCGGGTGGACAGCATCGAGGGCGCGCTGCTGATCGAGCGGATGCAGATGGGCCAGGTGCCGGTCGTCGCCGGCTTCCAGGGTATCGGCCCGGACAACCGCGTCACCACGCTGGGCCGCGGCGGGTCGGACCTTTCGGCCGTCGCCATCGCCGCGGCGGTGCGCGCGGATCGGTGCGACATCTACACGGATGTGGATGGCGTCTATACCACCGACCCCCGCATCGTGCCGCGTGCCCGGAAGCTGGAGAAGATTTCCTACGAGGAAATGCTGGAACTGGCCTCGGTCGGGGCCAAGGTGTTGCAGACCCGTTCCGTCGAACTCGCCATGAAGCAGCGGGTCCGGGTGCAGGTGCTGTCGAGCTTCGAGGACAAGCCAGGCTCGCTTGTCGTGGATGAGGATGAGATCGTGGAACAGCCCATCGTGTCCGGCATTGCCTATTCGCGGGACGAGGCCAAGGTGACGCTCCGCCGCGTGCCGGATCGGCCCGGTATCGCGGCCTCCGTCTTCGGCCCGCTTTCGGCGGCGAATGTGAATGTGGACATGATCGTCCAGAACCTAGGCGCCGACGGCACCACGGACATGACCTTCACCCTCGGCCGGTCCGACCTGCCGCGCGCCAAGGACCTGCTGGAGAAGCAGCAGGAGCAGATCGGCTTCGAGGCGCTGATCGCCGATCCCGATGTCGCCAAGATCTCCGTCGTCGGCATCGGCATGCGGACCCATGCGGGCGTCGCCTCCACCATGTTCAAGACGCTGTCGGAGAAGGGCATCAACATCCAGGTCATCTCGACCAGCGAGATCAAGGTGAGCGTGCTGGTTTCCGCCGACTACACGGAATTGGCGGTGCGGGCCCTGCACACCGCCTATGGCCTGGACGGCCCCGAACCCGCCCGATCCACGCCAGAACGGCGCGGCGAGGGCTGAGCGGATGGATGCGCTGACGCCCGTCACCCCACCCGCCGAATGCCTGGCCGCTGTCGATAGGTTGATGGCGCGCGGCGCCGCCTTCTTCGGCAGCCGCTACGCCATCATGGGTGGCGCCATGTCCTGGGTCAGTGAGCGCAACCTGGTGGCCGCGCTGTCCAATGCCGGCGCCTTCGGCGTCATTGCCTGCGGCGCGATGGAGCCGCCGCGGTTGGCGGAAGAAATCGTCGCGACCCAGGCGCTGACGCAAAAGCCGTTCGGCGTGAACCTGATCACGATGCACCCTAGGCTGGAACAACTCGTCCAGACCTGCATCGACCACAAGGTGGGGCACATTGTCTTCGCCGGCGGCATCCCGCCGGGTTCCGCCATCAAGGCGGCCAAGGAAGGCGGCGCCAAGGTGGTGTGCTTCGCGCCCGCGCTGGCCTTGGCCAAGAAGCTGGTGCGGTCGGGGGCCGATGCACTGGTGATCGAGGGCAGCGAGGCCGGTGGGCATATCGGCCCCGTCTCGCTGACCGTGCTGGCGCAGGAGATCCTGCCGCATATCCGCGACGTGCCGGTTTTCGTCGCCGGCGGTATCGGCCGGGGCGAGGCCATCCTGTCCTATCTGGAAATGGGTGCGGCCGGCGCGCAGCTCGGCACGCGCTTCGTCTGCGCCACCGAATCCATCGCGCATGCGAATTTCAAGAAGGCCTTCATCCGCGGCGCGGCGCGCGATGCGCTGCCCACCATCCAGCTCGATGAACGCTTCCCCGTGATTCCGGTGCGCGCGCTGCAGAATGGCGGCACCAAGCGCTTCCTGGAGCACCAGGCGGAGACCATCCGCCGCTTCCTGGCCGGCGAGGTGGAGAAGGGCGCCGCCCAGCTCGAGATCGAGCATTTCTGGGCCGGTGCGCTGCGCCGTGCCGTGATCGATGGCGATGTCGAGAACGGGTCGCTGATGGCCGGGCAGAGCGTGGGCCTGGTCACGCGCGAACAGCCAGTGGTGGAGATTGTTCAGGAACTTGTCACACAAGCTGCGATGTCGCTGGCGGCGCGGCGCGGGTAGCCCGACGCAACCGGAAAATTGGCGCAGCCTCGGCCGGAATCGGTTTGCGGGGCTGGGTGCAGCGCGGTAGGTGTCTCAGCCGTGGCCTATGACATGAAACGCACCCCGCGACACATCGACACCGGCGGAGCCGAAGCAGCTCGGGTGGGTGAGGATCTGCGCGACTCGCGCCTCTCCCTCGGCCTTTCGGTGGAGGAAATGGCACAACGCCTGCGCATCCGCCGCCCCTATCTAGAAGCGCTGGAGGAAGGCCGCATCCGCGACCTGCCCGGCCCGGCCTATGCGGTGGGGTTCGTGCGCGCCTATTCGGTGGCGCTCGGCCTGGATGCGGATGAGATGGTGCGGCGCTTCCGCGACCTGCCCGGCGCCGGGGTGAACCGCAAGACGGATCTGATCTTCCCCGAGCCGGTGCCGGAACGGGGCGTGCCCGCAGGCGCCGTGGTGGTGGTGGGCGCGATACTGGCGATCGGCGCCTATGTGGCCTGGTACAACATCTCCGGCACCGGCAACCGCACGGTGGATCTGGTGCCGCCGGTGCCGCAGCGGCTGGAGGCGGCGGCGGAACAGGGCCGCAGCCAGCTTCCTGGCCGCGACGCCGCCCGCCCCGCCCTGCCGGCCGTGGGTGCGCTGCCGCTGGGCGCCCTGCCGCCGCCGGGTGGGCTGGCCCAGCTTCCAGGTGGGTCGCCGGGTGGGTCAAATGCCAATACCTCGGCCCAGGCGGCCACCGTGCCCAGCGGCACCGTGCCCACTGGCACCATGCCACCCGGCACGATACCGGCCGCGCCGCAGCCGGTGGTGCCGCCGGCCCCCATCGCTGCCGCGCCGGCGCCGCCCCCCATCCCGGCCGCGCCGCCGCCCATCACCATCCCCGGACTGCCGGATGGCACGCGGGTGGCGCTGCGCGCCAAGACGGATGGGCCGGATGGCGCCTGGGTGCAGGTGCGCGACCAGCGGTCCGGCCAGGTCCTGGTGAACCGGGTGCTGCGGCCCGGCGAATTCTGGGCCGTGCCGCTGCGGGACAACCTGCTGCTGGATACCGGCCGCGCCCAGGGGCTGGAGATCGTCGTCGACGGTGCGCTGTCCGAGGTGCTGGAGGACCAGGTCGGCGTCCGGCGCAACATCCCGCTGGCCCCCGACCGGCTGCGCCAGCGCCCGGAAGGCCCCACAGCCGCCGCCTTGCCGCAGCGCTGAGCGGGCCTTGCCCCTGTGAGAGTTGCCGCCGACACCCTATGCTGAGGGCGCGCGATCTGTCGCGCCGCATGGCAGAGATCAGGGAAACCCCATGTCCTACCGCCCCTACCAGGAGATCACCCGCCGCAAGTCGCGGCTGATCCATGTCGGCCGGGTGCCGGTGGGGGCCGGCAGCCCGATCACCGTGCAGACCATGACCAACACGCCGACCGAGGATGCGGCGGCCACCATCGCGCAGATCCGCAAGTCGGAACTGGCCGGGGTGGACATCGTCCGCGTCTCCGTCCCGACCGAGGAAGCGACCGCCGCGCTGGCCGAGATCGTGCGGGAGGTGAATGTCCCGATCGTCGCCGATGTGCATTTCCACTATCGCCGCGCGATCGAGGCCGCCCAGGCCGGCGCCGCCTGCCTGCGGATCAACCCGGGCAATATCGGCAGCAAGGAACGCGTTAAGGAGGTGGTGAAGGCCGCCCGCGACCATGGCTGCTCCATCCGCATCGGCGTGAATGCCGGATCGCTGGAAAAGCACCTGCTGGAGAAATACGGGGAGCCGAACCCGGAGGCGCTGGTGGAATCCGCCCTGTGGCACGCCGACCACCTGCTGCAGGAAGGTTTTGACGAATTCAAGATCAGCGTGAAGGCGAGCGACGTCTTCCTTGCGGTCGCCGCCTATCAGCAACTGGCCGAGGCCTGCGACCATCCGCTGCATATCGGCATCACGGAAGCCGGCGGGCGCCGGGCGGGGACGGTGAAGTCCTCGATCGGGCTGGGCGCGCTGCTCTGGGCCGGAATCGGTGACACGCTGCGCGTTTCGCTGTCCGCGGAGCCGGAGGAGGAGGTTTCGGTGGGATGGGACCTGCTGAAATCACTGCATATCCGGCATCGCGGCGTGAAGGTGATTTCGTGCCCGTCCTGCGCCCGGCAGGGGTTCGATGTGATCCGTACGGTGGAGAAGCTGGAGGATCGGCTGGCGCATATCGACCAGCCGATCAGCCTGTCCATCATCGGCTGCGTGGTGAACGGGCCGGGGGAGGCGCTGATGACCGATATCGGCCTGACCGGCGGCGGCGCGGGCACGCATATGGTCTATGGCATGGGCAAGACCAGCCATACGGTGAAGACCGATGAGATGGTGGAACACATCGTGCATCTGGTTGAGACGCGCGCTGCGGCGATGAAGGCGGCCAAGGATGCCGAAGCAGCGGCGGTGGCTGCGGCGGCCGAGACGGCGCAGGCGGCGGAGTAGGGCGCTTCAGCCGGCTGGCACCAGCATGCCGCATCCTGTTGCCAGTCGCAGGCGGTCCCACTCATTCCAGCCTTCCCGGATCATGCCGTCCTCGACCCGCGCCATGGTCATGCCCGTGACGGTCAGGCTGGCGCCGGTCGGTGCGATGCCGAGGCCATTGCCGCTATGGGTCAGGCTGGCGCTCCAGCGCGCCACGGCCATCGGGCCGGCTTCGACCACCTCATGCAGCGTGAAATGCAGGTCGGAGAAGCTCCCCAGGAAGCGTTCGAAGAATACCCGGAAGGCCTCCGGGCCATGCGCATCCGCGCCGGATTCATCCAGCGCATAGGCCACGGCATCGGGGGCGAAGTAGGTGGCGATGCGGTCCGGGTCGCGCTGGTTCCAGACCTCCTCGAACCACAGGCGCAGGACGGAGCCGGGTGAGGGTGGCGGCATGGCAGGATCCTCCCAACCCGCCGTGGCGGCGGCTTGGCAGAGCCTAGCGCCGGAGGCCCTGGCATCTCCAACAAATCCGCCTTCCCCGCGCGCCCCTTGCCCGCCGCCTTCCGCCGCGTTACGCGCCACGCCATGGCCAATTCCCCGCTCCAGCCCGTCCGCGGCACCCGTGACCTGATCGGCGAGGATTTCCGCGCGCATCACCACGTGATCTCGGCCGCCCGGCGCATCACCGCGCTGTATGGCTATGAGGAATGGGCGACGCCGATCTTCGAGGCGACCGGCGTCTTCGCCCGCAGCCTCGGCGAGACCTCGGATGTCGTCTCCAAGGAGATGTATTCCTTCGAGGATCGCGGCGGTGATTCCATCACCCTGCGGCCGGAAAACACCGCCGGAATCTGCCGCGCCTTGGTCTCCAACGGGCTGACCCAGTCCAACCTGCCGCGCAAGGTGTTCTACGCCGGCCCGATGTTCCGCTACGAGCGCCCGCAGAAGGGCCGCTACCGCCAGTTCCACCAGATCGGCGCGGAGATTTTGGGGGCGGCGGAGCCGCTGGCGGATGCGGAGGTGATCGCGGCCGGCTGGCACATCCTGCAAGACCTCGGCATCAGCGAGGGCGTGGTGCTGGAGATCAACACGCTGGGCGACGCGGAAAGCCGCGACGCCTACCGCGCCGCGCTGGTGGCGCATTTCACGTCGCATCAGGACAGCCTCTCGGCCGACAGCAAGCTGCGGCTTGAGAAGAACCCGATGCGCATCCTGGACAGCAAGGATGAAGGCGACCGCCGTATCGTCGCCACCGCGCCGACCATCGAGCCCTTCCTGACCGAAAAGGCCTCCGCCTTCTTCGAGGCGGTGCTGAAGCACCTCGACACCCTGGGCGTACCGACCCGTAAGAACCCCCGGATCGTGCGCGGGCTGGACTACTACAGCCACACCGCCTTCGAATTCGTCACGGACCGCCTCGGCGCCCAGGGCACCGTGATGGCGGGCGGCCGCTATGACGGCCTGGTCGAGGAAATGGGCGGCCCGGCCACCCCCTGCGTCGGCTGGGCGGCGGGGGTGGAGCGGCTGTCCATGCTGCTCGCCGCCACGCCGCCCGCGCCGCGCCCGGTCGCGGTGATTCCGGTGGGGGAGGCGCAGGAGGCGGCGGCGCTCGGCCTGCTGCAGGATCTGCGGCGCGCCGGCATCCCGGCGGAGATCGCCTACAAGGGCAACCTCAAGCGCCGGATGGAACGCGCCAACAAGCTCTCGGCCCGCGCCGCGCTGATCCTGGGCGAGGACGAGCTGGCTTCCGGTTCCGTGCAGTTGCGGGACCTCGATGCCGGCAGCCAGGCGGTGGTGCCGCTGGCGGAGGCGGTCAGCCGCCTTTCGGCATGAGCCTCCCGCAAAAACTCGACCGGCTGCTGAGCCGGGCGGATGAGGTGCGGCACGCGCTGAACACCGCGGATGGCGCGCAGGTCGGCGCGCTGTCCAAGGAGCTTTCGGAACTCGAACCGATGGTCGCCAAGGTCTCGGCCTACCGCGCCGCCGAAAAGGCGCGCGACGAGGCGGAGGCGATGCTGGCGGACCCCGAGATGCGAGAGCTGGCCGAGGCCGAATACTACGAGCTGCGCGACAGCCTGCCGCAGTTGGAGCGCGAAATCCGCCTGATGCTGCTGCCGCGCGATGCCGCCGACAGCCGCAGCGCCATCCTGGAAATCCGCCCTGCCGCCGGTGGCGACGAGGCGGCGCTGTTCGCGGCGGAGCTGTTCGGCGCCTATCAGCGCTATGCCGCGACCCAGGGCTGGCGCTTCGAGATCCTGGATTACGACGCCAGCGACCTCGGCGGCGTGAAGGGCGCGACCGCGGGCATCGAGGGCCGCGGCGTCTTTGCGAAGCTAAAGTTCGAATCGGGCGTGCATCGCGTGCAGCGGGTGCCGGCGACCGAAACCCAGGGGCGCATCCACACCTCCACCGTCACCGTCGCGGTGCTGCCGGAGGCGGAGGAGGTCGATGTCCACATCAACGAGGGCGATCTGCGGATCGACACCTACCGCGCCTCCGGCGCCGGCGGGCAGCATGTGAACAAGACCGACAGCGCCGTCCGCATCACCCACATCCCCTCCGGCGTGGTGGTGGCGATGCAGGAGGAGAAGTCGCAGCACAAGAACAAGGCCAAGGCCATGAAGGTGCTGCGCGCCCGGCTGTATGAGGCGGAACGCGCGCGTCTGGCCGGGGTCCGCTCGGCGGATCGCAAGGGCCAGGTCGGCACCGGCGACCGGTCGGAGCGCATCCGCACCTACAACTTCCCGCAGGGGCGGGTGACGGACCACCGCATCGGCCTGACGCTGCACAAGATCGACCGCGTGATGCTGGGCGAGTTCGAGGACATCATCGGCGCCCTGACCGCGGAGGATGAGGCCGCCCGCCTGGCCGCCGAGGGCGAATGACCGCCTGCGAACCCGGCGAGACGGTCGGCGCCTTCCTCTGCCAGGCCGGCCAGCTGCTGCGGGCCGCTGCCATCGAGAGCCCCCGCCTGGAAGCCCGGTTGCTGCTCGGGCACGCCATGGGCGCCACACCGGAGCAATTGCTGCGCGATTCCCGTGCGAAAGTGCCGTCCGAAGCCGTGGCGCGTTTTGGCGCTGCGCTGAAGGCCCGGCTGGCGCATATGCCGATGGCGCATATTCTGGGCCGGCAGGGCTTCTGGACGCTGGACCTCGCCGTCTCACCAGCCACGCTGATCCCCCGCCCGGATTCCGAATCGCTGGTCGAGGCGGCGCTGGAGGTGCTGCCGGATGCGGCGGCGCCCTTGCGGGTGCTGGACCTCGGCACCGGCACCGGCTGCCTGCTGCTGGCGGTGCTGGCCGAACGCCCGGCCGCCTTCGGCATCGGCGTGGACCGGGACCCGGCGGCCGCGGCGCTGGCCGCGCGGAATGCGCGAGAGAATGGGCTGGCCGACCGTGCCGCCTTCCTGGCCGGGGACTGGGATGCCGCCCTGCAAACCCGCTTCGACCTGGTGCTGTCCAACCCGCCCTATATCGAATCGGCCGCCATCCCCGGGCTGATGCCGGAAGTGGCGCGGCATGAGCCGGGGCTGGCGCTGGATGGCGGGGCGGATGGCCTCGACGCCTATCGCGCGCTGGCCACAGCCCTGCCACGCCTGCTGGTGCCGGGTGGAATCGCGGTGCTGGAACTCGGCCAGGGCCAGCGCGCGGCGGTGGAGAATCTGGCGCAGGAGGCTGGGTTGCGGCTGCTCGGGTGCCGAAAAGACCTCGGTGGCGTGGAACGCGCACTGATTCTTGCAAAAAAACCGTTTGTCGCTCCGGCTCCGCGGGATTAAGTTACCGCTGCGGAGAGGGGCGAGGCCCCCCACCGCCGGCAGAAGCGGCCGGGCGAGCGCGACGATACGGGTCCGGTTTGGCCCCCGTCGCATGAAGGCCTGCCGCGACGACGCAACCCGATAATCCCGCGTTCCCGGCAGGGGCTTCCCCTGCTCCGGCGGCGCGATTGCGAGACGGCGAACGCCATACCGATGAACATGAAACGCATGCGCGGCCGTGGCGGCAATCGCCATGGTGGCGGGGGCGGCGGCGGCGGTGGGCCGTATCGCCAGAGTGGCGGCGGCGGCGGGGGTGGCGGAGGTGGCGGCGGTCATCAGCCGATGAACCGCAACCATATCTTCGACAGCAACGGCCCGGATATGCGCCTGCGCGGCACCGCGCAGCAGCTTTTCGAGAAGTATCTGCAACTCGGCCGCGATGCGACCGGGGCCAGCGACCGCGTGATGGCGGAAAGCTACTTCCAGCACGCCGAGCATTACTTCCGCATCCTGAACGCGATGAGCCAGGCGACCCAGCAGCAGCAGGGCGGGCAGCCCTACCCGCCGCAGCGCCGTTACCAGGGCCAGGACCAGGATGGCGGGGAGCAGGGGCAGGCGGAGCAGGGCGAGGGCGGCGTCGCCCAATCCACGCCCTACGCGCACCAGAACGGAAATGGCCATGAGCGGGCCCAGGATCGGGACCAGGATCGGGCCCAGGATCGGGACCGTGACCGGGACGATGCCGGGCCGGACCAGCGGGACGAGCGCGACGATTGATCGCGCTGGCCGGGCGCTCTGGTGCCCGGCCCTTCAGCCCAGCAGGTCGGCCTGCACCGGCCCCAGCGCATCGCCCAGCGCGACGTGCCCGCCCGAGATCACCTCCGCATAAATGCCGAGATCGGCGTGGCCGAAGGCCTCCCGCAGCCATTTCGGTGGCTCTGCATCGCGTTCGGCCGTCGCCGGGTTCACCTCGGTCGCGGCGCAGCGCTGGGTGCGCTTGAACACGCGCAGGCGGGCGCCACCCAGCAGGATCTCCCGGCCCATCCAGTCGAACTCGGCAAAGGGTACGGCGCCGGTGAACAGGATGTTGGCCCGGAAGCGCAGCGGGTCCAGCGCCATGCCGAAGCGGGCGCCAAGGTCCTGCACCGAGGCCAGGCCGATGATCGAGACCGCCTTGGTGGCGATATCGGTGAAGGCATGGCCCGGGGCTTCGGCGAAGCGCAGCGCGCCGCGCGCCTCCGGCCCCAGATACGCTGTCATCCAGGCGGCGGCGGCATCCTGCCCCTCTGGCGTGTTGATCGCGGCTTCCAGGCTTTCCATGCCCCTGGCCTGCAGCAGCAGCGTATTGGTGGCGGGGTCGTAGGCGGAGCGGATGGCGGCGACCCGCGCATTCGCCATCAGGCACGCGAAATGCCGCTTCTGCAGCCAGACGGGGGCTGCCGGGTCGAAGGGGCTGTCGCCCTGGGCGAAGGCGAAGCGCCGGTCATGCGGCAGGCCCTGGCCGGGGGTCAGCGCCACCTCCTCCATCACCTCCGGCGACAGACCCTTCACCGGGTAGCGGGAAATCCGTTCAACACGCATGCCGAAAGCCCTTGAAGCACCGCGCCCTCGCTTACCACATCAGTGACACATGCGATCCCTCCGCTGCCCGATCGGGGGCGGGGGGCGTCGCAGTCCGCTCACGAGAGGGACATCAGGATGGACATCGAGAAATTCACCGACCGCGCCCGTGGCTTCCTGCAATCGGCGCAGACCATCGCAATCCGCGAATTCCACCAGCGGGTCACGCCCGAGCATCTGTTGAAGGCGCTGCTGGATGACGAGCAGGGTGCGGCCGCCGGGCTGATCCGCGCCGCCGGTGGCGACCCCGCCGTGGCCAAGCAATCCGTGGATGCCGAGATCGGCCGCCAGCCCAAGGTGCAGGGCGCCGGCGCCGGCCAGCCGCAATTCACCCCTGACATTGTGCGGGTCCTGGATGCCGCGCAGCAGGCCGCGACCAAGGCGGGCGACGCCTTCGTGGCGCAGGACCGGCTGCTGGTGGCGCTCGCCGCGAGCGATGGCCCGTCCGGCCGCGCGCTGCGCGCCGCCAATGCGGATGCGGTGAAGCTGGAAGCCGCCATCGCGACGCTCCGCAAGGGCCGCACCGTGGACAGCCAGAACGCCGAGGACCAGTTCGAAGCGCTGAAAAAGTATGCGCGCGACCTGACCGCGCTGGCGCGCGAGGGCAAGCTGGACCCGGTGATCGGACGCGACGAGGAAATCCGTCGCACCATCCAGGTGCTGGCCCGCCGCACGAAGAACAACCCGGTGCTGATCGGTGAGCCCGGCGTCGGCAAGACTGCCATCGTGGAAGGCTTGGCGCTGCGCATCGTCCGCGGCGACGTGCCGGAGGCGCTGAAGAACAAGAAGGTCATGGCGCTCGACCTCGGCAGCATGGTGGCCGGCGCGAAGTATCGCGGTGAGTTCGAGGAGCGCCTGAAAGGCGTTCTGAAGGAGGTCGAGGAGGCCGCCGGCGACATCGTGCTGTTCATCGACGAAATGCACACGCTGGTCGGCGCGGGCAAGGCGGATGGCGCGATGGATGCGTCGAACCTCATCAAGCCGGCGCTCGCGCGGGGTGAGCTGCATTGCGTCGGTGCCACCACGCTCGATGAATACCGCAAGCATGTGGAGAAGGATGCGGCCCTCGCACGGCGGTTCCAGCCGGTGATGGTGGGTGAGCCGAGCGTGACGGATACCGTCTCCATCCTGCGCGGCATCAAGGAGAAGTACGAGCTGCACCACGGCGTCCGCATCACGGATGGCGCGCTGGTGGCGGCGGCCACGCTGTCCAATCGCTACATCACGGACCGATTCCTGCCGGACAAGGCCATCGACCTGATGGATGAGGCGTCCTCCCGCCTGCGGATGCAGGTGGACAGCAAGCCGGAGGAGCTTGACGCGCTCGACCGCGACCTGATGCGGCTGAAGATCGAGCGTGAGGCGCTGCGCAAGGAAACCGACGGCGCCAGCAAGGATCGGCTGCTGAAGCTGGAGAAGGAGCTTTCCGAGTTGGAGGAACGCTCCGGCGAGATGACGAGCCGCTGGGAAGCGGAGAAGTCGCTTGTGGTGGAAAGCCAGAAGCTGAAGGAACAGCTTGACCACGCACGCACGGAATTCGACCTGGCGCAGAACCGCGGCGACCTGGCCAAGGCGTCGGAGCTACGTTTCGGCGTTATTCCTCAGTTGGAAAAGAAGCTGGCGGAAGCCGGGGATGGCGATGCGCGGCTTGTGAATGAGGCGGTGACGGAAGAAGCGATCGCCGCTGTCGTCTCCCGCTGGACCGGCATTCCGGTCGAGAAGATGCTGGAAGGCGAACGCGCCAAGCTGCTGCAGATGGAAGACCAGCTTCGCAAGCGGGTGGTCGGGCAGGAGGAGGCGCTGGAGGCGGTGGCCAAGGCCGTGCGCCGGGCGCGGGCCGGGTTGCAGGACCCGAACCGGCCCATTGGCAGCTTCCTGTTCCTCGGCCCGACCGGCGTCGGCAAGACCGAACTGGTGAAGTCCCTTGCGCACTTCCTGTTCGACGATGAGCGCGCCATGACCCGGATCGACATGTCCGAATTCATGGAGAAGCACGCCGTCGCCCGGCTGATCGGCGCCCCGCCCGGCTATGTGGGCTATGAGGAAGGCGGCACGCTGACCGAGGCGATCCGCCGCCGCCCCTACCAGGTGATCCTGTTTGACGAGGTGGAGAAGGCGCATGACGACGTCTTCAACATCCTGTTGCAGGTCCTGGATGATGGCCGCCTGACGGACGGCCAGGGCCGCACGGTGGATTTCCGCAACTGCATCATCGTGCTGACCAGCAACCTCGGCAGCCAGGCGATCGCGGAGCTACCCGAGACCTCGGATATCGAGGCCGCGCGGCCGGCGGTGATGCGGGCGGTGCGGGACCGCTTCCGGCCGGAATTCCTCAACCGGCTGGATGAGGTGGTGCTGTTTCGCCGCTTGGCGCGGGCGGACATGGCCTCCATCGTGGATATCCAGCTCGGCAGCCTGAAGCGCATTCTGGAGGATCGGAAGATCACGCTGGAGCTGGACGAGGCCGCGCGGGAATGGCTGGCGGAAGCCGGCTACGACCCGAGCTATGGCGCCCGGCCGCTGAAGCGCGTGATCCAGCGCAGCCTGCAGGACAAGCTGGCGGATCTGCTGCTCGCCGGCACGCTGCATGACGGCACGGTGGTGCGTGTCAGCGCCGGCGAGGATGGGCTGGAGTTGCGGCCGCTGGCGCCGGATACGGCTCAGGCCGCCGCTTGAGCCGGGCTGTCCGCCGCTTCCGCCAGCAGCGAGATCTGCTCGCGCGCAGCGGCGGATAGCCCTTCCAGGCTGCCGCGCACGGCGCCCTGGCCCGCGCCTACGACGACCAGCGTCGCATCGATGCGGAACTCCGGCACCAGCACCCGCAGCCGGCTGCCGATGGCGGGGGTGGCATCGCAGGCCATCGCCAGCCCGGCCTCCGAAATGTCGATCAGCCGACCGGAAGTCTCCGTCGCGCCCAGCACCAGCCGGGCGGCGGCGCTGGAAGCGTGGCGGCGGGCGATGCGGCGATCCGTCTCCCGCGTCGCGGTGCGCACCGCATGCACCAGGTTGGCGCTGAGCGCCGTCACCGCCTCGCCGGCGCTGTTGGTGTCGGCGCGCACGGCGGTCAGCAGGGCGTCGGTGCGCGCCGTCTCGCGGGATACGCCGGCGATACGCTGCGCCACCTCCCGCGCCGCATCGGCGGTCTGGGCGATGATCCCGGCGATCTCCCGTGTCGTCGTGGCCTGATCCTCCACAGCCTGGGCGATGGCACTGGCGGCCACATCCACCTCGGCGACCGAACCGGCGATGTCGTTCACGGCCAGTGTCGCCGCTTCCGTGGCCTGCCGCACCTCCGTCAGCTGCCTTGCGATGTCCTCCGTCGCCCGGGCGGTCTGGGTGGCCAGCTGCTTCACCTCGCTGGCGACCACGGCGAAACCCTTGCCGGCTTCCCCGGCGCGCGCCGCCTCGATGGTGGCGTTCAGCGCCAGCAGGTTGGTGCGCGCCGCGACATCGGCAATGAGCGAGGCGGCGCCGCCGATACGGCCCACGGCGGCGGCCAGCCCGGCGATGGTTTCCGCGCCGCGGCGGCCGAGATCGGTGGTGTTGCGGGCGGCGGTGGCGGTACGGCCGACCTGCTGCGCGATCTCGCCGATGGAGGCGGTGAGTTCCTCGGTTGCCGCGGCGACGGATTGCGCAGCGGTCAGCGATTGCTCGGCAGCGGCGGCGACGGTGGCGCTGTCCTGGGCGATCACGCTGGCGGATTTGCTGACCGCATCGGCACCCTGGCGGAGCCGTGCCATGCGGTCGGAGACGATCTGCACGGCGCCGCGCACCTCCCCATCCACGCGATCGGCCATCTCCCGCATGGCGTGAGCCCGGTCCTGCGCCGCCGATTGGCGTTGCGCCTCGGCCTCCGTCTCGGTGGCGCGGGCGCGGAGCGCGACATGGCGCAGCGCCTCCGCCGCCGCCAGCACGCCATCCACCTCATCCCCGCCGCGGTGGCCGGGGGCGCGGCGCTGCGCGATGGGTTGGTCAAGCTGTCCTTCCGAGACCTGGCGCAGCGCCTGCATGGCGCGCCGCAACGGCCGGGCGACACTGCCGCCCAGGAAGACAAGCGCACCCGCCGCCACCAGAAGGCCGCCGAGCAACGCGGCGGCATGCAGCCAGAGCCGCAGGGCATCCGCCGCGCGTTCGGCGGCCACCACCTCGGCCAGTGCGGCGCTGGCGGCGCGCTGCGCGGCGACCACGGCCGTGATGGCGCGAGTTGATTCGGCGAACCACTCGGCGGGCGTCATGGGATAGGCGCCGCCGGCATCGGCTGCGTCCAGCACCGCCTTGCGCCGGGGCGCCAGCGCATCGCGCCAGGTGGCCTGGGCGGCGGCAAGGGACGCAGCCACGGCATCAGGCAGGCCGTTGGCGAGGTTCGCGGCGGTGGCAAAGCCTTCCGCGGCGCGCGCCAGGTTGCCGCCCAGCGCGCGGTGCTCGGCGGGGGTCGGTGCGCGGCCCTGCGCGATCAGCCCGTTCATCAGCCCGCGTTCGCGGCCCGCCTGCTCGGCGATGTCCGCCAGTGCAGCACGCAGCGCGGCGAGCAGGGCGCGCTGGCCGGCCGCGCCGGTGGTCGCCAACTCGATGCCGTGGCGCAGCGCAGCGATGGCGTCGATCTGCGCGGTGGTGGCGGGAAACCACGCCGCGGGGCGGGGCAGTTCCGATGTCTGCTGGCCGCCTGCCGCATCCAGCGCGGCGCGCAGCGCCGCGACCTGGCTGCGCGTTTCGGCCAGCCGGGCCAGCGCATGGCCGAGAACCGGCTGGCCCGCCAAGGCGGGCAGTACCGCATCCCGTGCCGCCTCAGCCGACTGGCGAGCGGCACGTGCCGTGGCGTAGGCGGCGGCCGGGGCGGCGGCCGGATTGGTCAGGATGCCGTTGGTTGTGCCGCGCTCCACCGCGAGCGAGATGCCGGATTCGACCAGCCTTGCCACCTGGGATTCGGCCCGCAGCTGACGGTCCGCCAACTGCATCGCCTGCCAGGCGGCGAGGCCGGCCTGTCCCAGCAGCAGCACAAGGCCCAGCCCAAGGAGGAAGACGGGAAACATGATCTTGAACCGCAGGGACATCAGGCGCTCCATGCCGCCGGCGCATCTCGTCTCGAGAAACCGGGCCGACCGGGACGTTACATCTCCGACCTGAACAGTAGGTTACCGGCGGGACATCAGCAGCCCGCGGGCGCGGCCGGCGATGGGGACGGGCAGGCTGCGATAGGCATCCAGCCCACGCCCGACCGTGCCGGAGGGCGCGGCGATGATGGCGGCCCGCTCCGCCCCATTGGACAGGCCGCCGCCGCCGGAGCCGGGCGGCACCGCGGGCGGAGCGGCACGCGCCGTCGCGGCCGGCATCGCCACCGGCGGGTGCGGCTGGCCCTGTTCCCGCGCCCAGGCGGCCAGCACCCTCTCGCGGTACGGTTCGGCATGCTGCGGCGTCATGGAATGATAGCCGGCGGCGGCGCGGGTCCAATCCCCGGTGCGGCCATGCAGCTCGGTCAGGAAGCGCGCGGCGTAGCGGGCATTGGTCTGCGGGTCGAAGGCGGCCTCCAGATTGGCGAAGGCTTCCGGGTGGTGGCGCAGATTCACCTGCATGCAGCCGATGTCGATGGAGCGCATGCCGCGGGCCTGCAGAGCCTGCACCTCGGCAATGGCTGCCGCCTTGGTGGCAAAGAACTGCCCACGCCCCTCGGCATTGATGGTCCAGGGCCAGGGGTGGAAGGCGCCGGTCTCCGGGTCCCGCCGGCCGGATTCGACCCGGCCTATGGCGGTGAGAAGATGCGCCGGAATGCCGGCTTCGCGTTCGGCTGCCTGGATCGCGGCGCGACACAGCAGGCCAGCCTCGGCGCGGGCGGTGCCCGGGGGAAGGATTACCAGCAGGAGGAGAAGGAGGATCAGGGCAAAGCGTGTCATGCACCCCGCAGCGCAAGCCGCGTGCCAGGAACCTACGGCGTGGTGGCGGGCGGGGCGGCCAGGGGTTCCGCCTCGGGGGCGGCCTCCGCTGGGGCGGGCGAGCCGGGGGGCGGTGCCTCGCCCATCGGCCGCGGTGCCGGCGGCGCTGGCGGTTCCGCGGCCTGCGGCACGGGCGGGGGCGGCGGCGCGGGCGCGGCCTGCGGCACGGAAGGCGGCAGGGTAGTGGGCGTCGCGCTGCGGTCAGCTTCATCCGGCACCGGCTGGGTATAGTCCGGCACGATCCGCGCCTGGGCGCCGGCGATCACCAGCACCCGCTCGCCAATCACCAGCGCAACCTCATCCCGCTGCGTCACCGACAGCAATTCGCCATTGGTCTTGCGGACAATGTATTCCACCGCCGTGGTGCTGCCGGCCACGCGTTCCGTCGCCGCGCCGAACAGCCCGCCGACCAGCGCGCCGCCCACCGCGCCGATCGCGCCCGCCATGTTCCCGCCCGGCGCCTGGGAGCCCATGATGCCGCCCGCGGCCCCGCCGGTGGCAGCCCCGGTATTGCCATCCGCGGTCACCGTCACCTGGCGGCGGCCGATGATCACCGCCTGCTCCACGCGGTTCATCTGCTGCACGGCGGCAGTGGCGTAGTCGTCCGGCGAATAGCTCGGGCGGCAGGCGGCCAGGGCCAGGACCGGCAGCAGCAGCAGGGGAAGGATGCGAGGGGGTGCCATGGCCGCTTTGCATAGGCCAGCCCGCGTCCCGCTGCCACCCGCCTGACTCATGGCCGACCCACCCCTTGCCGAGACACCCGCGCCGCCGCACAGCTTCCATTGCGACGCGGGAAGGTGGAGTCGGTATGGCATCGGTGCGGCGAGATCTGGCCGAATTGTCCCGCCGTGGCCTGCTGCGCGGCGCCATTGGCCTCGCCGGGCTGGCGGCGCTGGGGCCGGTTTTTTCGCCTCGCCTGCTGGCCCAACCACGGCTCACGGGCGACCCCTTCCGCCTCGGCGTCGCCGCCGGAGACCCGCATCCGGACGGTTTCGTGATCTGGACCCGCCTGGCACCGGACCCCCTTGCCCCCGATGGCGGCATGCCCCTGCAGCCGGTCGAGGTGGCGTGGGAGGTGGCGGAGGATCCCGGCTTCCGCACCATCGTCGCCGCCGGCCAGGCGATCGCCCGCCCCGAATGGGCGCATAGCCTGCATGTGGAGGTTGAGGGCCTGCGCCCGCAGCGCCCCCATTTCTACCGCTTCCGCCTGCACGGCCAGGAAAGCCCCACCGGCCACGCCCGCACCGCGCCCCTGCCGGAGGCCGCGGCCCATCTGCGCCTGGTGACCGCCGGCTGCCAGCATTACGAGCACGGCTTCTTCACCGCCTGGCGGCACATCGCGCGGGAGGAGGTGGACCTCGTCTTCCACTATGGCGATTTCATCTACGAATACGCCACCCGCCCGGTCGGCGCCTTCTCCGCCGGGCGATCCACCATCCGCAGCCATGCGGGCGGCGAGACCTTCAGCCTGGCCGAGTACCGCACCCGCCACGCGCAGTACCGGCTGGACCCGGACCTGGCCGCCGCCAGCGCCGCGCACGCCTTCGCCGTGACCTTCGACGACCATGAGGTGGCGAACAACTGGACCGGCGATGTGGGCGGCTGGGGCGAGCGCGGCCTGGATTTCGACCTCCGCAAGGCCGCCGCCTTCCAGGCCTGGTACGAGCACATGCCGGTGCGCCGTAGCGCGCTGCCGCAGGGGCCGCGCATCCGCGCCCATCGCCGCCTCCGCTTCGGCCGCCACGTGGCGCTGCACCTGCTGGACACGCGCGGTGCGCGGGACGACCAGCCCTGCGGCGACGGCACCAAGCCGCCCTGCGCGGAGGTGGCGCGGGCGGAGGCGCAGATGCTCGGCGCGGCACAGGAAGCCTGGCTGCTGGAGGGTGCTGCCGCCCACCCCGCCACCTGGCAGGTGCTGGCGCAGCAGGTGCCGATGTTCGCCCGAACCTTTGCCAATGGCGCCATCGGCATGGACAAATGGGATGGCTACCCCGCCGCCCGCACCCGCCTGCTGCACGGGCTGCACGAACGCGCCGCGAGGGATGTGGTGGTGCTGTCCGGCGATGTGCACAGCGCCTATGCCGCGACGGTGGCGGCGGAGCCGGAGGGGCCGGCGCTGGCCTGCGAATTCACCGCCACCTCGATCAGCAGTGAGGGCGATGGCAGCGACCAGCGGCGCGGCACGGCGGCGCTGCTGGCGGCCAACCCGCATATCGCCTTCCACAACAACCGCCGCGGCTATGCCGTGCAGCATTTCACCGGCCACCACTGCTTTGCGACCTTCCGCGCCCTGCCCTTCGTCAGCCGCCCCGGCGCCCCGGTGCAGGATTGCGGGCGCCTCGTGGTGGCGGCCGGTGACGTGGCGCTGCACCCGGCGTAGCGTTTCGGGGACCCAGATTTGGGGATTCAGAAAGGGGAACGCCGCCATGGCGCGCATCGGCTTCATCGGCCTCGGCAATATGGGGGCGCCGATGGCACGCAACCTGGTGCAGGCGGGGCACGCGGTGGCGGTGTTCGACCTGGCCCCCTCCGCCATGGAAGCGGTGCCCGGCGCCCTGCCGGCGGAGAGTGCGGCGGCGGCGGCGCGCGGGGCCGCGTTCATCTTCACCATGCTGCCCGCCGGGCCACAGGTGCGGGACGCGCTGCTGGGCACCGGCGGCGTGGCGGCGGCGGCGCCAGCGGATGCGGTGCTGGTGGATTGCTCCACCATCGACGTGGCGACGGCCCGCGCCCTGGCGGCGGAAAGCGGCCGCGCCTTCCTGGATGCGCCGGTCTCCGGCGGGGTGATGGGGGCGGAGGCCGGGACGCTGACCTTCATGGTCGGCGGCGACGTGGCCGCCTTCGCGGCGGTGGAGCCGCTGCTGCGGGTGATGGGGCGCACGGCGATTCATTGCGGCGCGGCGGGGGCGGGGCAGGCGGCCAAGGCCTGCAACAACATGATGCTGGCGGCGACCATGCTGGTGACCTGCG
Source organism: Falsiroseomonas sp. E2-1-a4 (assembly GCF_051433165.1). NCBI lineage: Bacteria > Pseudomonadati > Pseudomonadota > Alphaproteobacteria > Acetobacterales > Roseomonadaceae > Falsiroseomonas > Falsiroseomonas sp. E2-1-a4. The sequence continues at coordinate 122,077 of NZ_JBHMFS010000013.1, forward strand.
AGGCCTTCATACTGGCTGAGAAGCTGGGGCTTTCGCACCAGGCGCTGTTCGATGTGGCCTCCCAGTCTTCCGGGCAGAGCTGGAGCCTGACGACCTATTGCCCGGTGCCGGGGCCGGTGCCGGGGAGCCCGGCGAACAGGGGCTACGCGCCGGGGTTTGCGGCGAGCCTGATGCTGAAGGATCTGGGGCTGGCGGTGGGGGCGGCGCAGGCGGCGGGGGTGGAGTTGCCGGTAGGGGAGAAGGCGCTGGAAGTGTACCGGCGGTTTGTGGAGGAGGGGGGTGGGGGGAAGGACTTTTCGGGGGTCATCAATAAATTAAAGCGATGATGGCTTCGGGCGCATAGGCTAATGCCTGTGTAATTGGACTACGTTGCTCGAATGCTCTTTGAGCGCAGGCAGCTGCAGACCGGAAACATTAAAGAACATCCCATCTTCCAGCCCGATCTCGGAAGCCATGCGACGTACAGACCCCGGGTACGCTTCTTCAAGTTTGGCTAGTGCGGCGGGGAGAAGTTCGGGCAGCTCGAGCGGAATAACATCATCGAGGTTTTCCATCTTTTTCTGCCCAGTCTTGCTTAGGTGGATGTGGCCTGTGCGATATTGATCAGCAGTGATAATTCTCAGGTCAAATGCACGTCGGATGATTGCCGCAGCAGCCACTTTCCAGCGTAGCTTCAGACCAAAAATAGCAGGCCAATTTAGGAACCGACCTCGTGGGAATTCATGAATAAACTGCGCGCGAGGCAGCAGAAAAGCGCTGGCGAACCGATTGGCTTGATCCTCAGTTACTTTGTCGCCAGTCTCGATGCCGCGATGCATTATCAAATGCCCCGCTTCGTGAGCTAGATCGAAGCGGAGCCGGCAGGCGGATGGCTTCGCCTCGCTTCGAATAATCATGGGACGATTACGGTCGATAGAGAGTGCATCAACTCTTTCGGATACGCCTCCAAAAAAGCTAACAACAGCTCCGGCGTTTTCGACAACACGCATCATGTTTGAGATAGGCCCTGAGCCTAAGCCCCAGTGACGGCGAGCCTCCAGCGCGGCGTCTTCAGCATCGGATATATCTGCCGCCTGTGATTCAGGAAAGGACACCTCTGGAAGATTAACTTCAAGATCAAGAGCAGACACAAAACCTTCTAGCACCGTTCCCCGAGCAAGAACCTGACTAACCACGGAGACCGGCGTTGTACGCTGTTTGCGGAAATGGCACTGCTCGGGGCGAATTCCATTTCGGAATGGGAGGGCAAAAAAGATGGGTGTTACGCCCAACGCTGCCGCCAAGGCCTCGCCCATCTCTTCTGTTGGAATTTTTGTTCCCTGCTCAATTTGATTCAGATACTGTCGGGTTGCGCCAACACGTCCGCCCAGCTCGTCCAGCGTCAACCCCTGAGCGACTCGCGCCAAGCGTAGCCGCTCGCCCTGGAAAGAATGCTTTCCGCTCATTGTAAAGTCCTAGTCTCAAGTGCGTATAAATATGCTAGGGTTAAGTGCCCTTCTTTCTGGCGGCGGCACGTCGAACCTCCACCGTTGGTGGCGCAAGCTCAACTGCTTCGGTCGCAGGTCGGCCCAGAGAGCCTAGAGCAATAGTTTCGCGATCGATCGGGACCTGCCAATTAAGAATGGCCGTTTCGTTCCGGAGACCAACGAATTTTACAGCAAGCACGCTTCCGTCAAAGTCTGTCTCTACCGCGAATCGATAGGCCAGATCGCCTCCCTCGTCATGCCCTGGAAAAAGGAGGCTCAGCTGCCGAAGCTCACTGTAAGGCTGACGCAGCGTCCGTGGCGTTGGATCTTCCGCGTCGCCCTTGTAAATTCGGATGGGAATTTGCCCAACTAGAAATATCAGCTGAAGCGATGGGTCAATAACATTAAGCCAGGGGTGGCTACCGCTCTCGGCCGCCCAGATTATGCGCTTTCGCCCGAACTCGAACGCCCGAGTTCCGAGTGTCCAGTTGCTATCACCAGCCGCCTCATCAAAGAGCTCTACGGCACGCTCGCGACCGTCAGCGATCAGACTGCCGACGATTGTTAGCCGCTCAGCCGTGAGATCGGGATGGTACTCCCATGGAAACTGCTTATCCGGCATCTGGCACACCTTCGGCGCTGGGATGGGCGATTATCGATATATGTCAACCAGCGGCGAGTCTGTCAACTGGAAGTTTCGCCTTGAGTGGACGCTCGGTGGATGACGTGCTCCTTCCCAGCTGATGATCGGGAAATCACGCGATACCGAGCGGTTCAGAGGCTGCCAGGTCGGGGTGAAGTCTTCCTTCACCTGCCAAAAATCCGTGGATCCATCACCACCGCCTCCTCCACTGCCACCACAATTCGGGAAGAATCCGGATGCCCCGGATTCACCACCACATTCTCACCCCGCCCGCCCGTCACCACCGCCGGCACGATCAGCAGCGCCGACCTTCCCTCCCGCAGCCACGCCCCGCCGAACGCCGGCGCCACCGAGGTCTCAAACGGATCATCCCACCCCGGATGCTGCCCCGGGTCGAACCGCTCCCGCGAAACCCCCTCCCGCACCTCCGCCACCACGCAGCGCGCCGCACTCGGCGGAGACTTCCGGTTGGCGTGGACCAGCACCTCCACCAGGCACAGCGCAAAGCTGGTGCCGGTGTAGATCGCGGCCATTCCGGGGGGATTCCAGCGCTGCCCCAACAGCCTCGCGCCCTCACCCGACCAGATCGGGTGCGGCCCGGTCACGATGCGCCAAAGCCGCACGCGGCTACAGCGCCAGCCCGTATTCCAGAGCGTTCAGAACCTGTTCCGTCCGCCGCGTGCCGAGGTCGCTGCGCGCCGCATCCACCGGGCTGCGCCCGTCCAGCGCGGGGTGTGGCGCGGTCATGAACTCCCGCGCCTCCGCCTCCGTCCCCAGCGCACGCCGGGCATGGACGAACAGCCGCGCCACCCGTTCCGTCCGCTCGCTTTCCTGGGGCGAAAGCTGCGTCATTCGGCGTTCCAGAGTCGTCTTCGGCACCACGCCCCATTCCAGGCACGCCGCCCGGGCCTTGTCGCCGCCGGCCAAGCTCTCCGCCACCTGCCGCAGCGCCTGCCGCGGCAGCCCGCGTTCCACCGCCTTCTCGATCAGGGCGGGGGAGGGGAGGGAGACGGTGCGCTGGCCGGACAGCAAGTTGCTCCTGCGACCGGGGGTACCGAAAGCCACCAGCGTGCGGTCCGCCCAGGCCTCGACCACCTGCATGGTGGCGTCGCAGAGGTGATGACGAAATCCCCCTCCGCGCCCGCATCCGGGCCCGCAGTCTCCGCGTCACGCACAAAGGCGATGCCCATCAGCTCGGCCACCGCCTTCGCATCGTAATTGGTGAGCATGGCGCCAAGCCTCCGACCATCTGGGCTGAAATTATGCCCCAGTTGGTCAGCAGCAAGATCTTTCGAGTCTACCCCGGCCCCGCCTCGAACCGCGTCCACCCCGGCACCGTCGCCGAGAGGTTCACTTCGCGCCATTTCGGGTGCCGCGGCGGGCGCAGGAAGGCGTCGAAATTGGCGTTCAGCGCGGCGATGAAGCGGGACACCTTGCGGTGGCGCTCGGACCCCGAGGGCCAAGCATAGGCGGCCAGCACCGCGCCCACCGCGATGGTGTCGATCCCGCCTTCCGGCACCAGGGCCGGGTAGTCGGCCTGGGTGAAGCGGGCAGGCAGGTAGGTCTCCAGCAGCGCCGCCTCGGCCGGCAGCGGCAGCAGGCGCAGCCCCTCATCCGGGCGGATGCCGGTGAACAGCCGCGCCGGCTTGCCGGCCACATAGACCAGCGCCGCAATCTCCCCGCGCCGCAACCGCTCCAGCGCCACATCCTGCTGCGCGTTCTGCTCCTGCACCTGGATCCCCAGCGCGCCGAGCACGAGGGAGGCGGTCATCGCCGTGCCGCTGCCGCGCAAATCCACATTCACCGGCTGGCCCGCCAGGTCCCGCACGCTCTCGATGCCCGGGCGGGCGAGGATATGGATCTCCTCGTCATACAGCTTGCAGACATACTGGATCAGCCGTTCGACGGAGGGGAACAGGCTCTCGCGCTGCGCGAAGGCCAGCACGTCGGACTGCACGATGCCGAGGTCCACCCCGCGCAGCACCATGATGTCGGCGATGTTCTGCACGGACCCGCGGCCGATCATCGCGATCACCCGCACCCGGTCGCCATCGTCCAGCACCGCCGCCAGATCCGCCGCGATGCGGATATAGGTGCCGTCCACCCCGCCGGCGATCAGCCCGACCGTGCCGGCATTGGCGCGCGCCGACATGGCGTTGAGCCGCGCGACGGAATTGCCCGGCATCGGCTGCGCCAGGGCGGCGGGCGCTACCAGCCCGCCCGCCAGCCCCAGCAGCAGGTTGCGCCGCGCCAGGCCGATCCCGAAAATGCCGGTCATTCCAAAACTCCTGCCTTGGGGGGTGTCACGTGGCCCTCATGGCCGCGCGGTGCCGAGTTCGCGGGCGCGGCGATACCAGTGGGCGGCCTGCTCCGGATCCGGGCGGATGCCGCGCACGCCAAGCCCGTCCAGCACCGCCGCGTCGAAGCTGCGGCCCATGGCGGTGGCGGCGGCGGCGCTGCCGGCGCTGGCGGCGCGGGCATAGAGCAGCCGGGCGGCGGAGATATCGCCGCGCGCCAGCATCTCATTCCCACGTGAAATCAGCAGCGCCACAACCGCCGGATCAAGCCGCGCGACGGGTTGCGGCGCCGCCTCGGCGGGGGGCGGGTCGCGCGCCTGGCTGGGTGCCGGAGCTGGCACCGCGCTGACGGCCGGTGCGGCGGGTGGCTCGGGGATCGGGGCGGTGGCTTCCGCCGGTGCCGGATCAGCCGGTGCCGGATCCGCCGGTGCCGAGTCCGCGGGTGCCGAGTCCGCGGGTGCCGGCGCCTCGGCTGGCGCGTCCGCGGGGGCGGGTGGCGCTGGCATGGCGACCACGGGTTCAGACGTCACCGGCGGTGGGATCGCCGAGGGTGCGGGCACCGGTGCCACGTGATCGGGCGCAGGCGGCGGCGCTACGCGCGGCTTGGCCTGCGCGGCGGGCCATGGCGTGCCCGGCTTGCCGGCCTTCGGGGGAAAGGGCGGCTCCTCGCGGGGCGCTGCGACGGGGGCGGGTGGCACAGGCTCGGGCACCAGGGCCGTGGGCTGCGGCGGCGCAGCCTCGGCTGGCGGGGCCGGGGCGGGGGGTTCGGCCGCCAGGGGCGCGGCCGACTGCGGGCCAGGCGATTCAGGTGCCGCCACGCTGGGCGGCGCAAGCCCCGCCAGCTCCGGCGCGAAGGGGACGGCCTCGTCCGGAATATCTGCCACCACGGGCGCCGCGGGCGGGCTTGCAGCCACGTCCTCCGGTAGGGCTGGTGCCGGCCCGCTGCTGGGGGTGGGCGGCGCGACGGCTTCGGCGTGTTCCGTCACAGGCATCTCCGCCAGCGGCATATCCGCCAGCGGCGACGGTTCCACGGCTTCGGCGCCGGCTGCCGGGGAACTCTCCGCCGGACCCGCCAGGGTCTCGATCGTGTCAGGGGCCGCTGGCAGCGCCACGGTCGGCGACTCTGCCCCGGTTGAGGGCGGGGCAGGCGCAACGTCGCCCTCTGCCGCGACAGGATTCACGGAGGGTGGCGTCACCTCCGGCTCTGCCATCGGTGGAGAAGGCGGCGGCGCAACGGCCTCCGCCGCCATGGTGGGGGCGGGTTCAGCGGCAAGCCCAGCCTGCATCACGGCATCGGCGTCCGTGGCCGCACTGCCGGAGGGGGTGGGAGAAAGCACCAAGGGCATGGGTGCGGCGGCGACTTCTTCCGCGGCTTGCTCTGCGAAAAGTGGTGGCGTCGCAGCCTCTGCCACTTGGGCAGCCTGATCAGGCGTGTCCGCACCGCTCGGGGCCGGGTCGGCGGGCCTTGGGGAAGCCGCAGTCGGAACGATCAGCAGCGGCGGATCAAGGACCTCCTCCGCCGCTGCGGTCACGGCTGCTTCGCTGAAGCCGATCCATGGAACGGGCAGCGGCGCTGCCGCGGCCGCCACCTCGGCGCCATCGGCTGTCGGGGAGGCGTCCGGCTGTGTCTCTCCGACTGTATGGGCCTGGCGGAAGACCAGGTCGCCCGGCGTTGACGCACCCGACCCGGCCGCGGCCTGGGACTCGGCCGTCAGGGCAAGACGAGGCTCGTCACGCGGTGGCGCTTCGGCCTGAAACCCGATGGCGGGCGCAGCCGCCGAAGGTTGGGAAGCCAACGCCATGCCGGCCGCGGTCGGCAGCGGTGTGGTGGGCGGCGCATAGAGCCAGGCGCCAGCCACGCCGAGGGCCAGGAGCGAAAGCCCCGAGATCGGCACGAGAAGCCGGTAGGACCGCGCGCGCTGCGGCGGCGGGGGCGGCGGCGGTGCCACATGCTCATCCGCGCCCGAGAGCAGCGCGACGATCTCGGCGGCGACATCGGCGGGCGGGGCATCTGCGGGCTGTGCGGTCGCTTGCGCCGGCGGCTCCTCCACAGCGTCGGGCTGCAGGGCGGCAGATTCGGGCAACAGGGCCTGTCGCACCTGGCCCATCCAGCGCAGCCCTTGCCGATCGCCCGTCTGCGCAATCGCCGGCTCCTTGGCAAAGGCATGGTCGAGCGTCAGCAGCAGGCGCCACATGTCACGCTCGCTCAGCGTCAAGTGGATGACCGGCAGGCCGCCAGGGCAGAACCTACGGAAGCCGATGGCCCGCAGCCTCGCGCGAAGTCTCTGCACAGGCGCGGCGGCGGCAGGGCGCGGTTCAAGGTCGAGTAGAGCCACCCCATAGGCCGGATGCGCCAGCACCAGGTCGGTCTGCACCGGTGCGCTCGGCGCTGGATCCTCCTGCAGAACCTTCCAGCCCAAATCGCCGAGGATCTGCACAGCACCCTGCCGCGATGTGATCTCGCGAGGCGGCAGGGGCGAGGCATGCGACGCGGAATTCATAAATGCTTGGCCCTGCCCCATACCGTTTCGTCGAGAAAATTTTGCATGGATTTGGGGTACAGGATGATTTAACCGAGGCCTGACTTCTACACCCCGGCTAAAGCCTCCAAGCATCGTGAAAATAATCCCAGAACGTAATGTCGATGACTTGGCGTTATTGGCAATGCCACGACAATCGCCCTCTGGTTCAGTCGCTCGATCCTGGCGGCAGCCCGGTTGAGAGCGGGCTAGTCCTTATCGCGGCGCCGGCCTCCGAGTGTCCGTCCGCTGATCACCGCGTCCGCGCCAAACCGCGCCCGCACCTTCTCCACCGCCGCCCACCTGTCCGCCCTGCGCGCCGCATCCGGGTCCGCCAGATCGGGTAGATCCGCCGCATCCCCCGGCGCTAGCGGCTGAGACCCCACGCCAATCAGGCGAAACGCCGCTCCCGTCGCCTCCTTGGCCAGCATCGGCTGGGCCGCGCGGAACAGCATCTCGGGCAGTTTCGTCGGCCGGCCGAGGCGCACGGTCCGGGTGCGGCTTTCGAAATTCGCCGTCTTCAGCTTCAGCACCACCCCCGCCGCCGCCAGCCCTTTTTCCGAAAGCCGCCGGCCGAGCTTCTCGCACAGCCGCCACAGCGGCACTTCCAGCTCCGCCAGGCTCCGCAGATCAGTGTCGAAGGTGGTCTCGGCGGAGATGCTTTTCACAGCCCGCGCCGGGTCCACGCGGCGCGTATCCTCGCCGCGGGCGCGGGCCACCAGGCTGGGGCCGTCCTCGCCGAAGCGCCGCGCGGCCTCCCGCACCTCCAGCGCCGCCAATTGGCCGAGCCGGGTGAAGCCGGCGGCGCCGAGTTTCTTCGCCAGCGCCGGCCCCACCCCGGGCAGCAGCCCCACGGGTTGCGGGGCCAGCCATTCCGCCGCCTCCGCCCCCAGCACCGCGAAGCCGCGCGGCTTGTCGCGTTCCGCCGTCAGCTTCGCCAGTAGGCGGTTGGGCGCCAGGCCGATGGAGACGGTTATGCGGAGGCGCTGTTCCACCGCCCGCGCGAAGCGGGCCAGCACCACGGCCGGCGGGGCGCGGTGCAGCGCCTCCGTGCCCGAGAGGTCCAGCACCGCCTCATCGATCGAAAGCGGCTGCACCAGGGGGGTCAGCGCCTCCATCATCTCCCGCATCTCGCGCGCCACGGCGACGTATTTGGCCATGTCCGGCTTGATCACCACGGCATCCGGGCAGGCGGCGAGGGCCTTGAACATCGGCATGGCGCTGCGCACGCCGCTGGTGCGGGCGATGTAGCAGGCGGCCGCCACCACGCCGCGGCGCCCGCCGCCGACGATCACGGGGCGGGCGAGCAATTCGGGGCGGTCGCGCTTCTCGATGCTGGCGTAGAAGGCGTCGCAGTCGATGTGCGCGATGTGCAGGTCGAACAGCGCATCGTGGCGGATGATGCGCCGGCTGCCGCAGGCCGGGCAGGTGGCGCCGGGCGGGTCGCGGGCCAGGCAATCCCGGCAGAGGGCGGGCATCAGGGCGCGGGCATCAGGCGGGCGCCAGGATCGCCGCCGGAATGGCCAGCGCCATCGCCGCCAGCATCCAAGGCCACAGGCGGCGGAAGCGGGCCGTCACCGCCCGCACATGTGGCTGGGCGGCCGGCGGGGCGCGGCTGGCATCGTGGAAGCGCTGCGCATCCCACAGCAGCCAGGCACCGCCATGCCCGGCGCGCACCGCGTGAAACCCTGAGACCATGGCGTGCAGCAGATGCCACATCGCCACCAGCATCAGCGCCACCGCGCCGGCCATAAGCAGGTCCGCGATCGCCTGGCGCGTCACCACAGCCGCGCCGCTCCGAGCACGCCGGAACTGTCGCCGTGCCGGGCCTGGACCACCGGGGTGGTGCAGGTGTCGGAGAAGACGTGGCGCGGAATCAGGCGGGGCAGCGCCTCATACAGATGCGCCATGTTGGACAGGCCGCCGCCGAGCACGATCACCTCCGGGTCCAGCAGGTTGATCACGCCCGCCAGCGCCCGCGCCAGCCGGTCCACATGCCGGTCCAGCGCCGCCTGCGCCACCGCATCGCCGGCGGCGGCGCGGGCGGGCAGGCCAGCGGCATCGCGCGCGCCGGGGCCATCCGCATCCGCCGCCAGGGCCGGGCCGCACAGAAAGGTCTCGATGCAGCCGCGCTGGCCGCACCAGCAGGCGGGGCCGGGGAATTCGGTGGCGGTCATCCAGGGCAAGGGGGTGTGGCCCCATTCGCCAGCCACCCGGTTGCGCCCTTCAACCAAGCGGCCGTTCAGCACCAGCCCGCCGCCGACCCCGGTGCCGAGGATCACCGCGAAGCCGCTGCCCGGCGTGTCGTGGAATTCGCTCATCGCGAGGCAGTTGGCGTCGTTGGACAGGCGCACGGGGCGGCCGATGCGGGCGGCGAGGTCGGCGGCGAGGGGCTGGCCATTGAGGAAGGTGGAATTGGCGCCGCGGATCAGGCCGGTGGCGGGGCTGACGCTGCCGGGGATGCCGCAGCCGATGGTGGCTGTCGCGCCGATTTCGGCCTCCGCCGTCGCCACCATCTCCGCGATGCGCTGCACCGTTTCGGGGTAGGTGGGGGGCGTGGGCAGCCGGCGGCGCAGGCGCAGCGTGCCGCCGGGGTCCAGCGCCGCCACCTCCACCTTGGTGCCGCCGAGATCGATGCCGATGCGCCAGTTCATGCCAGGCAAATTGGCGCCCGCCGGCCCGCGCGGCAAGCGCGCTTGCCCTTTCGGCCGCGCGGTGGTGGATTCAGCGGATGAGCGAAACGCTGTTGGATGTCCAGGGCCTGACCTGCCCCCTGCCGGTGCTGAAGGCGAACAAGGCGCTGCGGTCGCTGCCTGCCGGCGCGCGGCTGGTGGTACTGGCGACGGACCCGGCCAGCGTGAAGGATTTCCGCGCCTATGCCGCGGAAACCGGGCACGCGCTGGTCGGTTTCTCCGAGGATAAGGGCCAGTTCCGCTTCACCCTGCGGAAGCGCGAAGACCCAGCCCCGAAGGCCGATGCCGACCCATGAGCGTGCTGCTGTTCACCCACCTCGCCTGCCTGCGCCATGACCCCGGGGAGGGTCATCCGGAATGCCCGGACCGGCTGCGCGCGGTGCTGCGCGCCCTCGATGCCGGGGAGTTCACCGAGCTGATCCGGGCGGAGGCGCCGCTGGCCACGGTGGAGCAACTGCTGCGGGTGCACCCCGCCGGCTATGTGGACGCCATCATCGGCATCAGGCCGGAAGGCGAGGAGCGTGTGGCGCTGGATGGCGACACGCTGATGAGCGCGGGCAGCGCCGAGGCCGCCTTGCGCGCCGCCGGTGCCGCGGTGGCCGCGGTGGATGCGGTCTGCAGTGGGGAGGTGCGGCGCGTCTTCTGCGCCACCCGCCCGCCCGGCCACCATGCCGAACCGAACCGGCCGATGGGTTTTTGTCTGTTCGCCAATGCGGCGGTGGCGGCGCGGCACGCCCAGGCGGCGCATGGCCTGACCCGCGTGGCGGTGGTGGATTTCGATGTCCATCACGGCAACGGCACCCAGGCCTGCTTCGAGGCCGAGGCCACCCTGTTCTTCGCCAGCAGCCATCAATGGCCGTGCTATCCTGGCACCGGCGATGTGCAGGAAACCGGCGTCGGCAACATCTTCAACGCCACCCTGCCGCCCGGCGCCGATGGCGCTGCCTTCCGGGCTGCCTGGCAGGACACGCTGTTACCCGCGCTTGACAGTTTCGCCCCCGACCTCATCGTCGTGTCCGCCGGATTTGACGCCCATGCCAGCGACCCGCTAGCGCAGCTCCGGGTGCGGGAGGCGGATTTCGCCTGGCTGACGGAAAAGCTCTGCGCCCTGGCAGATCTGCATTGCGGCGGGCGGCTGGTGAGTCTGCTGGAAGGCGGCTACGATCTGGAGGCGCTGGCGCTTTCCACGGCGGCCCATGTGCGGGCCTTGATGCGCGCCTGATGGTGGGTTTTACAGGCGCGGTTCAACCGGCCACCACATTTACCCTTCCCATGGAAGACAAGTCTGATGTCAACTCAGCCTGACACGGCAAGGCCCGTTGCCTCCCTTTCCTTCGAGGAGGCGCTGGCGGAGCTGGAGGGGATTGTGAAAGACCTGGAATCGGGCAAGGGCAAGCTGGAGGAAGCGGTGGCAGCCTATGAACGCGGCGCCCAATTGCGCCGCCATTGTGAGTCCAAGCTGGCGGAGGCGGAGGCGAAGGTGCAGGCCATCGTCGAATCGCCCCCCGGCACCGCCGCCAGCCTGCGTGACATGGCCTGATGCCCGATACCGCCCCGATGTCCCCGCTGCGAACCGCGCTCGCCCAGGCCGCCACCGAGATCGACGCCACCCTCGACCATATCCTGCCCCAGGCCGAAGGGCCGGAGGCGCCCTTGCTGGCGGCCATGCGCTACGCCGTGATCGGCGGCGGCAAGCGGCTGCGCGGCTTCCTGGTGCTGGAGGGCGCGCGGCAATTCGGCGTCTCCCGCCAGGCTGCCCTGCGTGTCGCGGCTTCCATCGAGATGCTGCACGCCTATTCGCTGGTGCATGACGATCTGCCGGCGATGGATGATGACGACCTTCGCCGCGGCAAGCCCACCGTGCACAAGGCCTTCGACGAGGCCACCGCCATCATCGCCGGGGATGCGCTGCAGGCGATGGCCTTCGGGGTGCTGGCGGATGAGGAAACCCATGCCGATACCGCCGTGCGGATCGAGCTGGTGCGCTGCTTGGCCAAGGCCGCCGGCGCGCGCGGCATGTGCGGCGGGCAGATGCTGGACATGCTGGCCGAATCCGCGGCGGAACCATTGGACGAGGTCCAGGTTGGAAGGCTGCAATTGCTCAAGACCGGGCGGCTGATCGAATTCTCGGCGGAAGCCGGCGCCATCCTCGGCAAGGCGCCCTCCGCCCAGCGCCATGCTTTGGCCGCCTTCGGGCGCGATATCGGCGCGGCGTTCCAGATCGCGGATGATCTACTGGACGCGACCGCCAGCGCGGCGGAAACCGGGAAGCGCACCGGCAAGGACGCGGAAGCCGGCAAGGCCACGCTGCTCGGCCTGCTGGGGCTGGAGAGGGCCCGCATGCAAGCGGAACGGCTGGTGGCCCAGGCACGGGACCATCTGGACAGCTTCGGTGATCGTGCCGACCTGTTGCGGGATCTGGCTGCCTACACCATCGAGAGGAAGAGCTGACAACCATGGCGCCCCCCGTGACCCCGCTGCTCGATCGCGTCCGCACACCGGCCGATCTCCGCAACTATTCGGGGGAGCAGCTCAAGCAACTGGCGGAGGAGTTGCGCGCCGAGACGATCGACGCCGTCAGCCAGACCGGCGGGCATCTGGGCGCCTCGCTCGGCGTGGTGGAACTGACCGTCGCGGTGCATGCGGTGTTCGAGACGCCGCGCGACCGGCTGATCTGGGATGTCGGCCACCAGGCCTACCCGCACAAAATCCTTACCGGCCGTCGCGACCGCATCCGCACCCTGCGGGTGGAAGGCGGCCTGTCCGGCTTCACCCGGCGGTCGGAATCCGAATACGATCCGTTCGGCGCGGCGCATTCCTCCACCTCCATCTCCGCCGGCCTCGGCATGGCGATGGCCCGCGAGCTGAAGGGCGATGAGCGGCACGTCATCGCCGTGATCGGCGATGGCTCCATGTCCGCCGGCATGGCCTATGAGGCGATGAACAATGCCGGCGCGGCCAAGGCGCGGCTGATCGTCATCCTGAACGACAACGACATGTCGATCGCGCCGCCCGTGGGTGCGATGTCGGCCTATCTGTCGCGGCTGATCTCCTCCCGCCCCTTCCTGTCCGTGCGCGACCTGATGGGGCGGCTGGCCAAGCGCTTCCCCCGCCCGATCGAGCGCACCGCGCGCCGGGCGGAGGAATTCGCCCGCGGCCTGCTGACCGGCGGCACATTGTTCGAGGAAATGGGCTTCTATTACGTCGGCCCGATCGACGGCCACGATCTGGACCATCTGCTGCCGGTGCTGCGGAACCTGCGCGATGCGGAGGAAGACCAGCCGATCCTGCTGCATGTCGTCACGCAGAAGGGCAAGGGCTACGCCCCGGCCGAGGCGAGCGCCGACAAGTATCACGGCGTCCAGAAATTCAACGTCATCACCGGCGAACAGGCCAAGGCCCCGCCCGGCCCCCCCAGCTACACCAAGGTCTTTTCGAACGCCCTGATCGCGGAGGCAGACGCCGACGAGCGTGTGGTTTCCATCAACGCGGCGATGCCCGCGGGCACCGGGCTGGATGCCTTCGCCAAGAAATACCCGAAGCGCTGCTTCGATGTGGGCATCGCCGAACAGCACGCGGTTACCTTCGCCGCCGGCATGGCGACGGAGGGGCTGAAGCCCTTCGTCGCGATCTATTCCACCTTCCTCCAGCGTGCCTACGACCAGGTGGTGCATGACGTGGCGCTGCAATCCCTGCCGGTGCGCTTCGCCATGGATCGCGCCGGGCTGGTGGGGGCGGATGGCGCCACCCATGCCGGCAGCTTCGACATCGCCTATCTCGGCTGCCTGCCGAACATGGTGCTGATGGCGGCCGCCGATGAGGTGGAGCTCATGCACATGGTGGCCACCGCCGCGCAGATCGACGACCGGCCGAGTGGCTTCCGCTACCCGCGCGGCGAGGGCCTCGGCCTGGTCCTGCCGGCACGCGGCACGCCGCTGGAACTCGGCCGTGGGCGGGTGCTGCGGGAGGGCAATACGGTCGCCATCCTGTCCTATGGCGCCAGGCTCGCCGAATGCATGAAGGCGGCGGATGAGCTGGCGGCGCAGGGCCTGTCCTGCACCGTGGCCGATGCCCGCTTCGCCAAGCCGCTGGATACCGCACTGGTGGAGCAGCTGGCCCGGCACCATGAGGTGCTGATCACCATCGAGGAAGGCTCCGTCGGCGGCTTCGGCAGCCTTGTCGCGCATCATCTGCTGTGGAAGGGCCTGCTGGACGGGCAGACGAAATTCCGGCCGATGGTGCTGCCGGACACCTTCATCGACCACGCCGCGCCGAAGGTGCAGTACGACCACGCCGGGCTGAACGCGCGGCACATCGTCGCCACCGCACAGGCCGCGCTGGGCATGGAGCACGCCAAGGCCGAGCCGGCGCGCGCCTGATGCGCGCCACCCGCATCCGCTCCGTCACGCCGCATGTGCTGATGGCGGATCTGGCGGAGCCCTTCGCCTATTCCCAGGCCTGGTACCGCCGGCGCGGGGCCATGCTGGTGGAGGTGGTGACGGAGGACGGGATCGTCGGCTGGGGCGAGGCCTTCGGGCCGCCGGAGCTGACCGCGCCGATCTGCGCCTGGCTCGCCCCCCTGCTGGTCGGCCAGGACGCCATGGCGCGAGAGGCGCTGTGGCAGGCGATGTACAACCGGCTGCGCGACCACGGTCAGCGCGGCCTGGTGATCGAGGCGATCTCGGCACTCGACATCGCGTTGTGGGACATTGCCGGCCAGGCGCTCGGCCTGCCGGTGCACAAGCTGCTGGGCGGGCCGCTGCGGACCGAGGTGCAGGCCTATGCCACCGGCTTCTACCGCCGCGAACGCCCCGACCATCTTGGCTATCTGACGGAGGAAGCGGAAGCGCGGCTGGAGGATGGCTTTTCCATCCTCAAGCTGAAGACGGGCTGGAGCCTGGCAGAGGATATCGCGCTGACGAAGGATTTTCGGCACGCCATCGGCCCGAACGTCGGGCTGCTGGTGGATTGCAACCATGCCTATGACGTGCCGGCCGCCATCGCCTTCGGCCGCGCCGTCGCCGATTGCGACATCGGCTGGTTCGAGGAGCCGGTGCAGCCGGAGGACCTCGACGGCTATCTGGAGGTGAAGCGCGGCCAGCCGATTCCGGTCGCGGGCGGGGAGGCGAGCTTCACCCGCTGGGGCTTCCGGGACATGATCACGCGGCGCGTGGCGGATATCCTGCAGCCCGATGTGGCGGCCTGTGGCGGCATATCCGAACTGAAGAAGATCGCGGACATGGCCAATGCCTTCGGCGTGCGGATCAACCCCCATGTCTGGGGCACCGGCGTGGCGCTGGCCGCGTCCCTGCACCTGCTGGCGGTGATCCCGGACAACCCGCCTGGCCTGTTCCCCCGCCCGCCGCTGCTGGAGCTGGACCGCTCCCCGCACCCGGTGCGGGACGCGCTGCTGGCGGAGCCGATCGGTTTTGCCGGCGGCGTCGTGCGGGTGCCGCAGGGGCCGGGGCTGGGCATTACCGTGGACCGCACCGCCCTCACGCGTTTCGCCGCCTGATGGGCGGCACCCCGAAGCAGCGCGCGGACCAGGCCCTGGTGGATCGGGGCCTGGCGGAAAGCCGCACGCGGGCGCAGGCGCTGATCCTGGCCGGCAAGGTGTTCTCCGGCGAGGCGCGGGTCACCAAGGCCGGCGATTTCATCAAGGAGGGCCAGCCGCTTGAGGTGCGCGGCCAGGACCATCCCTGGGTATCCCGCGGCGGGGTGAAGCTGGCCCATGCCATCGCGCATTTTCGGCTGGATTGCGCCGGGATCACCGCGCTGGATGTCGGCGCCTCCACCGGCGGCTTCACCGATGTGCTGCTGCACAATGGCGCGGCGAAGGTGTTTGCCGTGGATGTCGGGCACGGCCAGCTCGCCTGGAAGCTGCGAAACGACCCGCGGGTGGTGGTGATGGAGCGGACCAATGCCCGCTACATCGACACGACCAACATCCCCGAAGCGCCGGACGCCGTGGTCTGCGATGCCAGCTTCATCGGCCTGCGGACCGTCCTGCCCGCCTCGCTCGGGCTTGTCGCGCCGGGCGGCTGGGCCGTGGCGCTGATAAAGCCGCAATTCGAGGTCGGGCCGAATGTCGCCAAGGGCGGCGTGGTGCGGGATGCTCGGGTGCATGACAGCGTCTGCGCCGGCATCCGCCACTGGTGGGGCGAATTGCCCGGCTGGCGGGTGCTGGGCGTCGAGGCCAGCCCGCTGCTGGGGCCGGAAGGCAACCGCGAATTCCTGATCGCGGCGCGGAAGGCCTGACGGCTACGCCGCGCGCGTCGCCGAACCCATGCCGCCGGAACGGCCCGGGGCGATGGCCGAGGACATGGTCTGCCGGCTGATCTCCGCCAGAAGCGCCCAGACCTTGTGCGGGTCCATGCGCGTTTCGGGGTCATTCAGCAGGCGGTCCAATTCCGCCATTTTCTGGTCTAATTCACGCTCAGTCATCGATTGCATTCCTGCAGATGGCAGCGCGCATGCGGCACTGCGGCATGATGGCAGGAACGTGCCGTATCGGGCTCGGGTTGCTCCACCGCGCCACATCACGATCGCGCGACAACAGGATCGATCCGACAGTGAACGCAAAAACGATAAGCCTTTTTTAATTTCTTCGCTTTGCGGTCAGCTGCGCGTGTCGAGGCCATCCCCCTTGCCGGTCGGTAGCGCAAATTTCTGGATGCGCTGGCTCGGCGTGCGCGGGAATTCCTGCACCAGCGCCAGGTAGCGGGGGCGCTGGTAGCGCGCGAGGCGCGGGGCGAGCCAGGCATCGAAGGCGGCCAGATCCAGTGTGGCGCCCGCGCGCGGTTGCAGGAACAGCTTGATCTCTTGCTCGCCGATCTCGGCGGCGACACCGATCATGGCGCAATCGGCCACGTCGGGGTGCTGGCTCGCGATGGTCTCCACCTCCCACGCCGCCACATTCTCCCCCCGCACCCGCACGCTGTCGGTCATGCGGCCGTGAAAGAACAGATTGCCGGCGGCATCGAGGCTGCCGGAATCGCCGGTATGCAGCGCGCCGTCGCGCAGCGCCTTCGCCGTGGCTTCCGGGTTGTCGAGGTAGCCCTGGGTCAGCGCCAGCCTCTCCCTGGCGCGGACCACGATCTCGCCCCGGATGCCGGGCGGCAGCGCCTGGGCCGCCTCGTCCACCACCGAAACCTCGAACCACGGCATGGCGCGGCCAACCGAGCCCGGCGTTCCATCCGCATTGAAGGTGGAGAAGGAGGACGCCTCCGTCATGCCGTAGCATTCGCGCAGCGCCATGCCGAAGCGTGCCTGCACCTGGGGCCAAAGCTCCGCCGGGCAGCCGCCGCCCCAGGCGGTGCGGATGTTGTGGGCGCGCTCCGCCGGCGAGGGGTCCTGCTTCAGCAGGATCTGCAATATGCCGCCGAGATAGTGCAGATGCGTGGCGCCCGCGGCGATGACCTCGCCCCAGAAGCGGCTGGCGCTGAAGCGCGGCACCAGATGCAGCACCGCGCGCCGCAGCAGCGGCAGCACCACCATCTGCACGCCGCCGATATGGTGCAGCGGTTCCCACATGAACATCACATCGCCATCCCGCGCATCCGCCACCAGTGCCACGCCCTCGCCCGCCAGGCGCAGCATGCGGTGGGAGACGCGGACGCCCTTGGGCGGGCCGGTGGTGCCGGAGGTGGTGCAGATGGCGAAATCCTCCGCCGGCCCGGGCGGCGCCTCGTGGAAGCCGCCGGGGGCGCGCAGCCCCGCGGCCTCACCCTCCCGCAGCACCAGCCTGGGCCGGGTCAGGGACAGGATGTGCTGCAAGCCGGCGCCGGTCTGCTGCGGGTTCAGCGGCACCCAGACGATGCCGGCCTTGGCCATGCCAAAGATCAGAGCCAGGGATTCGAGCGCATTCGGCAGCACCGCCGCCACCCTGTCCCCCCGCGCCACGCCGCGCGCGCGCAGCCCGGCGGCCAGCGCATCGCTGTCCGCATCCAGGGCCGAAAGCGTCAGCGTGGCCTCCGCCGTGCGGGCGAAGACGCGCTCCGGCTCCGCCGCCACCGCCGCCCGCAGCAATTCAAGAAAGCCCTCGGACACTTTGATCGCACCCTGATTGCGGCTATCCGCTTGGGTAACGCCGCCGCCAGGCAGGAGCAACATGTCCGAGACCGCCGAAGACCATGTGCTGGCCACCACCGAATCCGGCCTCCGCATCATCACCCTGAACCGCCCGAAGCGCCTGAACGCCTGGGACGCGCCGATGCGCGCGCGGCTGCTGGCGCTGCTGGCGGACGCCGCAGCGGATGCGGAGGTGCAGGCCGTGGTGCTGACCGGGACCGGCGAGCGCGCCTTCTGCGCCGGCCAGGATCTGAACGAGGGCAAGAATTTCGACGGCGACCGCGCCGAGGGCTGGATCGAGGAATGGCGCGCGCTGTACGGCGCCATCCGCGCCTTCGACAAGCCGATGGTCTGCGCGCTGAACGGCCTGGCCGCCGGATCCGCCTTCCAGGTCGCGCTGCTGTGCGACATCCGCGTCGGCCATGCCGGGTCGAAGATGGGCCAGCCGGAGATCAATTCCGGCATCGTCAGCGCCACCGGCTTCTGGATCATCCGCGAGATGCTCGGCCTGTCGCGCGCGACGGAACTGGTGCTGACCGGCCGGATGATGGAGGCGGAGGAATGCCACCGCCTGGGCCTGCTGCACCATCTGGTGCCGGCGGATCAGGTGCGCCCCACCGCGCTGCGCATCGCCGCCGAGCTGGCGGCCAAGCCGAAGCTCGCCTTCCGCCTGAACAAGCAGCGGTTCCGGGAGGTGACTCAGCCCGGCTTCGACGACACCTTCGCCGCCGCCCGCCGCCTGCACCGGGAGGCGTTCAGTGACGGCGCGTCCCAAAAGGTGATGCAGCGCTTCCTGGACCGATCGCCGGGCTGAACCCCCCTGCGATGCTGCATCGCGGCAACAGTGATGCGCTGGACAGAATGCGGGTGGCTCGCCCATCCTGCCGCCCTGCCAAGACAGGGAACAAAGGCACAATGTTGCGTACAACCACCCGCATGACGCTGCGCGGCGCCCTCGGCGCGCTGGCGTTCGGTGCGCTGATCACCGGCCCGATGCTGGCCGCCGCGCCAGCCGCGCAGGCCGCCACCTTCACCTGGGCGACCGCCAACGACATCCTCGGCCTCGACCCGCACGCCAACAACCATGGCGTCACCAACGCCATGAAGTCCAACGTGTATGAGCCGCTGGTGCGGCGCGAGCCGAATGGCGCGCTCTCCCCGGCCCTGGCCGAGCGGTGGGAGATGACCTCCCCCACCACCTGGCGCTTCCACCTGCGCCGCAACGTGAAGTTTCATGGCGGCGAGGCCTTCACGGCCGCCGACGTGGTGCACGCGGCGGAGCGTGTGAAGCAGAACGACATGGCCTATGTCGTGCAGTCGGTCGCCGCGGTGCGGGCCATCGACGACCACACGGTGGAATTCGAGACGCGCGGCCCGAACCCGATCCTGTTGCAGGATCTGACGCTGTTCTTCATCACGTCCAAGGTGTGGATCGAGGCGAACAACGCCATGGCCGTGGCGCGCGCCGGCCAGCCGGGTGCGACAAGCACCTTCCCGCAGCTCAACGCCAATGGCACCGGCCCCTTCCGGGTGACGGAGCGCCTGGCGGATGAGCGCACCGTGCTGGTGCCGAATCCGGATTGGTGGGACCAGGCGCAGCACGGCATCACCCGCGCCGTGTTCCGCCCGGTGGCCAGCGCGCCGACCCGCGTCGCCGCCATCCTGTCGCGCGAATTGGACGCGATGTACCATGTGCCGTTGCAGGATGTGCCGCGCGTATCCCAGGCGCAGGGCCTGCGGCTGATCCAGGGCCCCACGGCGCGCACCATCTACTTCGCCTTCGACGTGAACCGCGCCGAGAATGCCGATGCGCCGGGCACGCCGAACCCGCTGCGCGACGTGCGCGTGCGCCGTGCCATGTACCAGGCGATCGACATGGGCACGATCACGCGGGTGATCCTGCGCAACGCCACCGTCGCCTCCGGCCTGCCGATCGGCACCGCCATCAGCGGCTTCGTCGAGGCGCAGAACCAGCGCCTGCCCTTCGATGCCGCCGCCGCGCGCCGCCTGCTGACGGAAGCCGGCTTCCCGAACGGCTTCGCCATCACGCTGAGCTGCCCGAACAACCGCTACGTGAATGACGAGGCGATCTGCCAGGCCGCCGTCGGCATGTTGCAGCGCGTCGGCATCCAGGCGCGGCTGGAGAGCATTCCCTTCGGCCGCTTCCTGCAACGCGGCGCGAACAAGGAATACATGTTCTACCTGCTCGGCTGGACGCCCGGGAATTTCGACATCACCAATCCGGGCCGCGAATTGCTGGGCGAGGGGTCCTTCAACTGGGGCGGCTTCCAGGATGACCGCATGGCCGAATTGCTGCGCCAGATCGCGGTGGAGACGGACCAGGCGAAGCGGCAGGACCTGGCGGGCCAGTACTGGGCGCGGTTCCAGGAACTGCTGCCGATGATCCCGCTGCACCAGGAGCCGCAGATCTTCGCCGTGCGCGACACGGTGGCGGAACTGCCGCTGCGGGCGAATGAGGATCTGGAACTGCGCCACGTCCGCATGCGTCGCTGATCCAGACAGCATCCCACAGTACGGCGGAGACAGGGCGATGACAGGCCAGGACAAGACCACCTCCATCGCCGAGGCCTCCGCCGCGCTGGTGGCGCTGCTGCGGGACCGGGTGCAGCCTTCGCGCCCGGTCATGCTCTCCCCGGCGGAGGGGGCGGAGGGTATTGCGCTGCGGCTGCTGCATCTGCGCCCGGATGCACGGCTGGCCAATAACCGGCCGCTCGGCTTCGACCCGGACGGCACCCGCGCCGCCCGGCCCGGCCTGGGGCTGGAGCTGATCTACCTGCTGACGGCGGAGGATGGGGACGAATTGGCAGCCCAGGCCGCGCTCGGTGCGGCGCTGGCCGTGCTGCATGGCAGCCCGGTGCTGGAGATGCCATCTGGCGCAAGGCTCACCGTGAGTCTGGCGCCGGCACCGCTGGCGGAAATGGCGATGGCCTGGACCGCCTTGCGGGAGACGTTGCGCTGCGGCGCTCTGATCGTCGTCTCCGGCGTGGAACTGGCCGCCTGACCTAACCCGGCGCCGCCAGCCCGCCATGGGCGGCGGACCAAGCGAAGGGGTCGGCCAGGTAGCGGCGCAGCTCGGCCAGCGCCGCGGGCGGCAGGGCGGCGCGGGCTTCGGCCTCGGGCAGCACGTCTTCCCAGGTGGCCAGCGCGAACAACTTCGCACCGACATCGGCGATGTCGGTCACGACGCGGTCGAAGATGCCCCATTTGAACAGCACGAAGATTTGCGTGACCTCCGCCCCCGCCCGCGTCAGGGCGCGGGAATAGCCGGCCTTGCTGCGGCCATCGGTGGTGACATCGCTGACCAGCAGCGTGCGCGCGCCGGGCCGCAGCGCGCCTTCGATATGCGCGTCCGCGCCGAAACCCTGCGCCCGCTTGCGGACAGTGACGAAGGGGAGATGAAAACGTTCGGCCAGCATGGCGCCGATGGCGATGCCGCCCTGCTCGGTGGCCGCCACCGCGTCGAAGCCATCGAAGCCGACTTCCGCCAGGATGCGGTCCTCGGCGCCTGCCAGCAGCGCGCGGCGTGCCAGGGGAAAGGACAGGGCGCGCGGCATGTCGAGATAGGCCGGGCTGGCCCAGCCGGAGGACAGCATGAAGGGCCGATCCGGCCGCAGCAGGATGCTGCCGGTGTCCAGCAGGATGCGCGCCGTGCGGCGGCCGATCTCTTGCTCCATCCCGGTCATCGTGAAACGGCCTCCGCACCGTGCAGCAGCAGGGCCTGCAGCACCGCGGCGCCTTCGAGAAAATCATCCATCTCCATCGCCTCCCGCGGGTTGTGGCTGCCGTGCTCGTTGCGGACGAAGACCATGGCGCTGGGCACGCCGGCGTTGGCGAAGATCGCCGCGTCATGGCCGGCGCCGCTGGCCAGCACCTCATGCGGCATCTGGCCTTCCGTGCAAAGCCGCTGCGCCAGGGCCAGCAGCCGCGGGTCCATCACGGCGGGCGGGGTGCGGACGGCTGGGCCGAGCTCGATCCGCACGCGGCGCTCGCGCGCGATCTCAGCGGCTTCCGATTCCGCCAGTTCGAGGAAATCCGCCAGCGTCGCCTCGCTCTCGCTGCGATACTCAAGGCTGAAGCGCACCTCCCCGGGCACGCGGGTCATGGCGTGTTCGCGCGGGTCGGTGGTGAAGATGCCAAAAGTCATCACCAGATCCTCGCCACGCTCCAACAGCGTGCGCCAGCTTGCGTCGAGCCGCATGGCGAGGTCCGCCGCCCCCAGCACCGCATCCCGCCGCAGCCAGCGCGGCACCGCGCCGGAATGCGCGGCCTCCCCCACACAGCGGGCGGCGGGGTGCCGAAAGTTCCCGCGGATGCCGGAGACGAGGCCGACGGGCACGCCGCGCGCCACCATCACCGGCCCCTGCTCGATATGCAGTTCCACGAAATGGGAAATCCTCGCGGGGTCCAGCAGCTTCTGGCGGGCCGCGATGGCGGCGGTATCCGCGCCCTCACCGGCCATGGCGTCGCGCAGCGTCCGGGCGGAGTCCTGCAGGCCGGGCAGGTCGAGCCATTTCGGGTCGAAGGCGCCGAACAGGGCGGAGGAACCGAGGTACGGCCGGCCGAACCAGGCGCTCTCCTCCCCCCGCAGCACCAGCAGCATCAGGGTTCGCAGGCGCGGGCCTGCACGTTGCGCGCCCAGCAGCGCCAGAAGCCCGGCGATCACCCCTGCCGTGCCGTCGAAATTGCCGCCTTGTGGCACGCTGTCCAGGTGCGAGCCGCAGGCGGCGGCGGGCAGGGACGGGTCGGTGCCGGGCAGGGTGATGTGGAGGTTGGCGGCGGCATCCCATTCCGTGGTCAGCCCGGCTTGCAGCGCCAGCTTCTCGATCCGCCGCATCGCGGCCGTCTCGGCCAGGCTGTAGGTCTCCCGCGTGATGCCGGTGCCGTCATGGTCCGCCGTGCGCAGGTCCTCGAAGATGCGGCGGGCCAGATCGGCAAGGTCGGGGGCTATACGATCCATGCCGGCAGGCTTGCCCAGGGTGGCGCAGGTGGCAACCCATAAGCCCTTGGCATTCCGCCCGCGCCGCCCCACCATCGCGGCGCACACTGGGCCGGGCGCCGCATGGACAACGACGATTTCCTCATCCTCCGAGCCGGCGAAGCCGAGGGGCTGGTCGCTCCGGAGGAGGCGCTGGACGCGGTTGAGGAGGCCTGGCGCGAATACGGCCAAGCCCGCCAGGTGCTGTCCGACCCGCCCAGCCTGCGCCTTGCCACGGCAGGCGCCCAGTTCCGGGTGAAGGGCGCCGTGCTGCCGGAATCGGGGCTGGCCGGCTTCCGCCTGCTGTCGGAAGGCGAGGCGGCGCGAGACTGGTTCTGGATGGCGGACACCAAGGGCCAGCCGCTCGCGCTGATCGAGGCGTCCTGGCTGCGGTCGCTGCGCACCGCCAGCACGGCGGCGCTGGCGGCCAAGCTGCTGGTGGCGCCGGGCGTGACGGATGCGGCGGTGATCGGCGCCGGCCGCATCGCGGGCCACCTGCCGGCGGCGCTGGCCCTGGCCCTGCCGGGCCTGACCACGCTGCATGTCGCGGCACGGCGGGCGCAGGCGGTGGAGGCCTTCTGCGCCGGCCACAAGGGCGGCCTTGCCGTGCTGCCGGCGGCCAGCCCGGCGGAGGCTGCGGCCCGGGCCGGGCTTGTCATCACCGTCAGCAGCGCGGAGGCGCCGGTGATCCGCGCGGCCGATCTGCAACCGGGCGCCACGCTGGTCGCGCTGGGGCAGGCGGATGTGGATGCGGATGTGCTCGGCTGGGCCGGAGCGTTCTTCGTGGACAGCACCGATTTCAGCCGGCCCGGCGGCAATCTGGGGGCCTGGATCACCAGCGGCGCGACCACGGAAATGGCGCTGGCGCGGAAGGTGGGGCCGGATCTCGGGCTGGTGGCGGCGGGGCTGGCGCCGGGGCGGGGCGACGCCTCGCAGAACGTGCTGGCGGTCTTGCAGGGCATGGCGATCGGGGATTTGGCGCTGGCGGCGCTGGCCTGGCGCAAGGCGCGGCTGCGCCGGCTCGGGCTGCGCTTCGGGCTGGGGGAGGCGCCTTCCGCGCGCTTCCGCGGGCCGACGCCACGGCGCAACCGCAGCCTGCTGCGGTAACGCGGCATGCATCCGGTGGTGGAGGCGGCGGCGCGGGTGGTGGACAGTACGCCGGTCGGGCGCCGCTACCACCGGCTGCTGCTCGACGCGCCCGAGCTTTCCGCCGCCAGCCATCCGGGCCAGTTCTTTCACCTGTTGTGCCGGGACGGGGCAGGCAATGGCCCCTATCTGCGGCGGCCGATGAGCATCTGGCGCTGCGGGGCGGGCCGAAATCTCGGCTTCCTGCTGCATGTGAAGGGCCGCGGTACGGCGGCGCTGGCGGCGCTGCGGGTGGGGGACCGGCTGTCGCTGCTCGGGCCGTTGGGGCAGGGGTTCCGGCTGGAGCCGGGGTGGCGGCGCATCCTGATCCTGGCGCGCGGCGTCGGCCTCGCCACGCTGGCGCCGCTTACGGAAGCCGCCGCGGCGCGGGGCATCGCGGTGCAGGCGGTGCTGTCGGCGCAGGCGCCGGAAGACCTGATGGCCGCGGAATTTTCCGGTGAGTCCGGCGCCGCCATCACCGCGGTGTTCGACAGCGACGGCAGCAGCGCGGTGCCGGCGGTGGAGGCGTTGTTGCGGGCGCAGTTCGCGGGCGCGGCGCGGCCGGATGCCGTGTTCACCTGCGGGTCGAACCGGCTGTTCCTGCTGCTGCAACGGCTGGCGGCCGAATATGGCATTCCCGGGCAGATCGCGCTGGAACAGCAGATGGGCTGTGGCCTCGGCATGTGTTTCTGCTGCGTGCGGCAGATCCGGGCGCCAGATGGGCAGGTGCAGAATTTGCGCGTCTGCGCGGAGGGGCCGGTCTTCGACCTGCAGGCGGCGCTGGCATGGTGAACATGGCGGTCCGCATCGGTGGCCTGGTGCTGGCCAATCCGGTGATGCCGGCGTCGGGCACTTTCGGGCCGGAACTGGCGCAGGTGTTTGACTTGAACCGGCTCGGCGCGCTGGTCACCAAATCCGTCACGCCGCAGTACCGGGAAGGCAATCCGCTGCCGCGCCTGTGCGAGACCGAGGCGGGCGTGCTGAATTCCATCGGCATCCCTGGCAAGGGGCTGGCGCATTTCTGCGAGCACGCGATGGCGGAATGGCGCCGCTTCACGCCGCCGCTGGTGGCCTCACTCTCAGCCGATTCAGTGGCGGCCTTTGCCGAAGCGGCGGCCAGGCTGGCGGCGACACCCGGCGTGGCCGCCATCGAGGCCAACATTTCCTGCCCCAATCTGGAGGAGGATGGCCGCGCCTTCGCCATGCACCCGCACTCCGCCGGCGCTGCCATCGCCGCCATGCGCGCGGCCTGCGCGCTGCCGCTCTGGGCCAAGCTGTCGCCCAACACGGCGGACATCGCCGCGGTCGCGCGGGCGGTGGAGGAGGCGGGGGCGGATGCGGTGGTGGTGGCCAACACAATTCTGGGCCTCGCCATCGACATCGAGCGGATGGCGCCGAAGTTGGGCGCGGGGATGGGCGGGTTTTCCGGCCCGGCCTTCAAGCCGATTGCGCTGCGCCTGGTCTGGCAATGCGCGCAGGCGGTGCGGATTCCGGTGATTGGCGTGGGCGGCATCGCCAGCGCGGAGGATGCGGTTGAATTCCTGATGGCCGGTGCCAGCGCGGTGCAGGTGGGCACAGCAAGTTTTGTGAGTCCGAACGCCATGCTCGGCGTGCTGGAGGGGCTTGAGGCCTTCTGCACCCGGCGCGGTTTTTCGCGCGTGAGCGACCTGACCGGCCTCGCCCTGCCGGGGCGGCTGCGGCCGGCGGCGGAGTGATGCTGCGCCTGTGCCCGACCACCCACGTGCCGGAAGGCGAGGGCCGCAAGGTGGAAACGGCGGAGGGCGACTTCGCGGTGTTCAACCTCGGCGGCGTTTTCTTCGTCACGCAGAATGCGTGCAGCCACGGGCCGGGCCATCTGGGTGAGGGCCGCGTGCTGGGTGATGAGGTGGAATGCGCCGCCCATGCCGGCCGCTTCGATATCCGCACCGGCCGCGCCACCGCGGAGCCCTGCTGGGAACCGCTGCTGGTCTGGGACGTGACGATCGACGCGGGCCAGATCTGCATCGTGCTCGACCAGGGGCGCACGGCCTGAGATGGCGGTCGATTTCCTCGGGCTGGAAGCCTTTCTCTCGATCGCGGAGCGCGGGTCTTTCCGCAAGGCGGCGGCGCATCTGAACCTGTCACAGACCGGGCTGTCGCATCGCATCCGCAAATTCGAGGAAGCGCTGGGCTGCCGCCTGCTGGCGCGCACCACCAGGCAGGTGACGCTGACGCCGGCAGGCCTGGAACTGGCAGGCCGGGCGCGGGGGCCGGTGGAGGCGCTGGTCGCGGTGCTCTCCGAATTGCGCGCCGGCGCCGGGCGGGGCGAGGAATCGGTGACCATCGGCTGCCTGCCGACCATCGCCGTGCACCACATCCCGCGCCTGCTGGTGGAATTCGCGCGGACCCATCCGGCGGTGATGGTGAAAGTCTTCGATCACTCGGCCAGCGAGATCGCCGATGGCGTGGCGCGCGGCGATGCGGAGTTCGGCATCACCATCGTGTCGGCCAATCGGTGGGACCTGGATATCGTGCCGCTGCTGACCGAGGCCTTCGTCGTCGCCTGCCCCGCCGCGCATGAGTTCGCGACCCGCCCGCATCTGTCCTGGGCCGATCTGGAAGGCCGCCCGATGGTGCGCGTGGCGCCCCATACCGGCAACCGCGCCCTTTTGGACGAGGCGCTGGGCGCCAGGCGGGATGCGATGGATTGGCGGTATGAGGTGCAGCATTTGGCCACCGCCATCAGCATGGTGGAATCCGGCCTGGCACTGGCGGTGGTGCCGCGACTGGCGGTTGATGCCAGCGGGTCTGCCGGCGTGGTGGCGGTGCCGCTGCGCGATCCGGGGGTGCTGCGGCGGTTGGGCGTGGTGTCCCGCCGCGGGGTGCCGCTGTCTCCGGCGGCGGAGGCGATGCTGGCATTGCTGCGCCGGCATTTCCGGACGCGGCCGAAGGACAAGGTGGCGCCTGCCGCTTGAGACGGGCATTCCGTGCGCCAAGGCCGCGGAGCGGCCGCCCGGCGCTGACGGTATGCACAAAAGGGCATAGTCACGCCGTTCTTTCCATTTGTCGCATCCGGCGGCGGGGGCCATTCTCCGGCCCAACCGTGCCAGCCCCGAGGAATCACATGCAAAAAACCGGTCTCGTCATCACCGCCCATCCGGGCGATTTCGTCTGGCGCGCCGGTGGCGCCATCGCGCTGCATGCCAAGCGCGGCTACCGCATGAAGATCCTCTGCCTGTCCTATGGCGAGCGCGGCGAAAGCCAGTTCGCCTGGAAGGAGAAGGGCGCAACGCTGGAATCCGTGAAGGCCGGCCGCAAGGCGGAGGCCGAGGCGGCCGCCGCCGTGCTCGGCGCCGAGATCGAGTTCATGGATGCCGGCGACTATCCGCTGGTCAACACGCCCGCGATGCTCGACCGCGCCATCGACATTTTCCGGGATTTGAACCCCAGTTTCGTGCTGAGCCATGCATTGAAGGACCCGTACAACTTCGACCACCCGGACGCCGCGCATTTCGCCCAACAGGCGCGCATCATCGCCCAGGCGATGGGCCACAAGCCGCAGGCGGACTACACCTATTCCGCCCCCGCCATGTTCCTGTTCGAGCCGCACCAGCCCGAGCAATGCGACTTCAAGCCGGATGTGCTGCTGAACATCTCCGAGGTCTGGGAGACCAAGTTCAAGGCCTTCCAATGCTTGCCGGCGCAGAAGCACCTCTGGGCCTATTACGAACGTGTCGCGCTGAATCGCGGCATGCAGGGCGGCCGCAATTCCGGCAAGCCGATGGTCCATGGCGAGGCCTATATGCGCCTGTTCCCGCAGGCCCTCGAAGAGCTCGTCTGAGGATGAGCGGGCCGCTCGATGGGCTGCGCGTGCTGGACCTGTCCTCCGTCGTCGTCGGCCCGGTCTGCACCGGGGTGCTGGCGGAACAGGGGGCGGAGGTCATTAAGCTGGAAAGCCCGGAGGGCGACCTGCTGCGCAAGCTCGGCGGCAAGGGACGCACGCCGGGCATGGCGGGGAAGTTCCTGAACTTCAACCGCGGAAAGCGCTCCATCTGCCTGGACCTGAAGCATCCGCGCGCCAAGGCGGTGCTGGCGCGCATCGCGGCGCGCTGCGACATACTGGTGACCAACATCCGGCCGGAGGCGCAGAAGCGGCTCGGCGTGGATGCGGTGACCATGGCCGAAAAATTGCCGCGGCTGATCCATTGCTCCATCGTCGGTTTCCGCACCGATGGCCCCTATGCCGGCAAACCGGCCTACGACACGGTCATCCAGGGCGTCTCCGGCATCGCCGGCTGTTTCGAGGCCAGCACCGGTGAGCCGCGCTATGTGCCGATGCTGGTCGCCGACCATGTCTGCGGCCTGATCGCCGCCCAGCAGATCGGCTTTGCCCTGTATCGGCGGGAAAAGACCGGGCGCGGCGAGAGCCTCGAAATCCCGATGTTCGAGAACATGGCGGCCTTCGTGCTGCAGGAACATCTCGGCCCGATGTCCTTCCGCCCGGCGCTTGGCCCGCCGGGCGACCAGCGGGTGCTGAGTCCGGAGGCGCGGCCCTTGAAGACCTCGGACGGCTTCATCGCCGTCTCCGCCAACACCGACGCGCAGGCGCATGGCTTCTTCCGCGCCATCGGCCGCCCCGAACTCATCGAGGACCCGCGCTTCGGCAAGGTCGCCGCCCGCACCGCGCATACCAAGGAATACTTCGCGCTGCGCGCCACCGCGCTGGTGGGCAAGACCACCGCCGAATGGCTTGCGCTGTTCACCCAGCATGACGTGCCGGCGATGCCCTACAACACCCTCGAATCCCTGCTGACCGACCCACACCTCCGCGCCACCGGCATGGTGCGGGAGGAGGAGCACCCGACCGAGGGTGCGACCTTCGCCATCGGCGCGCCCAACATTCTGTCCGGCGGCATGGCACCGAGCCTGCCCGCCGCGCAGCGCCTCGGCGCCGCGGGGCCTGACGTGCTGGCCGAGGCCGGATTGTCGGACCAGGAAATCAACGAATTGACGCGCGAAGGCGCGCTGATCCAAGCGGAGGAAACCCCATGACCAGCCCGCATCTGCCACGTCGCGCATTGCTCGCCGGCGCCGGCCTGCTCGCCACACCCATTCTTGCAACCCCGGGCATCCTGCACGCCCAGGGCAATTGGCCCGAACGGTCGGTGCGGCTGGTGGTGCCCTTCACCCCCGGCGGCAGCACGGACATCCTGGCCCGCGCCATGGGCGCGGAATTGCAGGAAGCCTTCGGCCAGCCCTTCGTGGTGGAAAATCGCGCCGGCGCCGGCGGCACGCTGGGCAGCGAGATCGTCGCGCGCGCGGCGCCGGATGGCTACACGCTGATGATGGGCCATATCGGCACTCTGGCGGTGAACCCGTCCCTCTACCGCAACCTGTCCTATGACACCGTCACCTCCTTCGCGCCGATCGTGCTGGTGGCCAATGTCGCCAACATCCTGGCGGTGAACACGCGCAAGCTGCCGATCACCAATGTCCAGGAGCTGATCGCCCGCGCCAAGGCGGCGCCGGGCACCATCACCTATGGCTCCGGCGGCAACGGATCCGCCGCGCATACCGCCGTGGTGGCCTTCTGCCTGGCGACGGGGATCGAGCTGGTGCATGTGCCCTATCGCGGCACCGGCCCGATGATGAACGACCTTATCGGCGGCCAGATCGACATGACGATGACGGGCGGCCCGCCCATCCTGCCGCCGGTGCGCGCCGGCCTGCTGCGCGCCATCGGCGTTTCCTCCCTGACGCGGCTGTCCAGCGCCGCGGATATCCCGACGCTGGATGAGCAGGGCGTCACGGGCTTCGATGCGGTGCAGTGGTATGGGCTGGTGGCCCCCGCCGGCACCCCGCGCCCGATCATCGACCGCATCAACCAGGCCAGCACGCGGGCGCTGCAAAGCGAGAAGCTGAAGCCGCGCCTGGCCGCCGAGGGCGCCGATGCCGCGCCGGGCACGCCGGAGCAGTTCCGCGACCTGATCATCGCGGAGCGTGTGCGCTGGGGCGACGTGATCCGCCGCGCCAATGTGACGAATGAATAGGCGCATGATGCACCTCACCCGCCGCGCCGCCCTTGGCGCCGCCTTGGCGCTGCCGGCAATCGGCACCGCCCGCGCGCAATCCGCCCCCTCGGCCTGGGCGCCGCAGCGCCCGATCCGCATCGTCGTGCCGTTCGGGCCTGGCGGGGTCGCGGACCTCACGGCGCGGGCGGTGGCGCAGCGCATGGCCGAACGGCTGGGCCAGCCGGTGGTGATCGACAATCGCCCGGGCGCCGGCGGCATCGTCGCCGGGCAGCAATTGATGGCTGCCCCGGCGGATGGGCATACGCTGCTCGTCGCCTCCAACGGCACCGCGATCAGCAAGGCGCTGTTCCGGCAATTGCCCTTCGATCCGCTGACGGATTTCGCCCCCGTGGTCACCATGGGCGCCTTTCCCATCGCCATCGTGGTGGCGCCGAATTCGCCGGACCGGGATATTGCCGGGCTGCTGGCGCGGCTGCGGGCCAATCCGGGGCGGCTGAACATCGGCAGCATCACCGCGGGCAGCACCCAGAACCTGTCGGCGGAGCTGTTCAAGATTCGCTCCGGCACGCAGTTCGAGACCATCGCCTTCCCCGCCACGCCGGCGCTGACCACGGCGGTGATCCGCGGCGATGTGGATGCGGCCTTCGAGATCAGCGGCCCGATCATGGGCCAGATCCGGGCCGGCGCGCTGCGCGTGCTGGCCGTGACCTCCGCGACGCGGGCGGAGAACCTGCCGGATGTGCCGACGCTGACGGAGGCCGGGGTGCCGGATTACGACGTCGCCAGTTGGAACGCCCTGGTCGCCCGCACCGGCACGCCGCCCGAGGCCATTACCGCCCTCAACGCCGCGGTGAATGAGGCGCTGGGCAGCACCGAATTGCGCGTGGCGCTGACCCAGGTGGGCGTGGAGCCGCGCGGCGGCACGGCGGCGGCGATGGGCGAACTGCTGCGCGCCGACACCGCACGCTGGACGGAAGTGATTGAGAAGGCAGGGATTCCCCGTCAGTGAAGAAAGAGATTCCCACCTGCAAGGGCCCGGACCCGGATACCCGCGCCCCTCGCCTGGTGCTGCCGCCCGGCGCCTGCGACGCGCATTGCCACGTCTTCGGCCCGGGCGCCGTGTTCCCCTACGCGGAGGACCGCGCCTACACGCCGCCCGATGCACCGTTTGAGGGGCTGGTGGCGCTGCACCGCAAGCTC
Organism: Falsiroseomonas sp. E2-1-a4; assembly: GCF_051433165.1. Classification (NCBI taxonomy): domain Bacteria; kingdom Pseudomonadati; phylum Pseudomonadota; class Alphaproteobacteria; order Acetobacterales; family Roseomonadaceae; genus Falsiroseomonas; species Falsiroseomonas sp. E2-1-a4. Next base: position 153,097 of record NZ_JBHMFS010000013.1, read on the forward strand.
GGCATCTCCCGCGCCGTCATCGTCCATGCCTCCTGCCACGGCAGCGACATGACGGTGACGCTGGACGGCATTGCCCGGTCCGGCGGCACCATGCGCGGCGTCGCGGTGGTGGAGAAGGGCGTGACGGATGCGGAACTCGCCCGGCTGCATGAAGGCGGCATCCGCGGCGTGCGCTTCAACTTCGTCCGCCACCTGGGCGGCATGCCGGAGATGGAGGTCTTCCAGCGCGTGCTGTCGCAATGCGAGGCGCTGGGCTGGCATGTGGTGCTGCACCTGGACGCGCAGGACATCGTGCCGATGGCGGAGACCATCGCCGCCATCCGAATCCCCTTCGTCATCGATCATATGGGCCGGGTGAAGGCGAAGGACGGCGTGGCGCAGCCGGCCTTCCGGCAGCTTCTGGAGTTGATGAAGAACCCCCTGGCCTGGGTGAAGATATGCGGGTCGGAGCGGGTTTCCTCGGCCGGTGCGCCCTTCCTGGATTCGGTGCCCTTCGCCCAGGCGCTACTGGCGGCGGCGCCCGATCGCTGCCTGTGGGGCACCGATTGGCCGCACCCGAACATTGCGGGCGACATGCCGAATGATGGCGATCTGGTGGATCTGCTCGGCGCGATGACGGATGACCCGACGCTGATCCGCCGGGTGACGGTGGACAACCCGGACCGGCTGTACTGGGCGGACTGACGGAACCCTTGCGGCCGCCTCGCGTCCTGTTCGGTGACAGCAGCGAGGGGGTTTCGATGTGCGGTCCAACGAAATGGCTCTCGGCGCTGACGGGGGTGGCCTTGCTCTGCGCCGTTCCCGCCGCGGCGAATCCGGAAAGCGCCCGGCCCGAAAGCGTCCGGCCCGGTGATGATACCTCCGGCCGCATCCAGCGGGGCGAGGCGTCCTTCTACCATCACCGTTTCGACGGCAGGCGCATGGCCAATGGGTCGCGTTTCGATGCGCGCTCCAACTCCGCCGCCAGCCGCACCCTGCCGCTTGGCACCATCGCACGCGTGACGAATCTGGCGACCGGGCAGTCCGCTCGGGTGCGGATCGAGGATCGAGGGCCGCGATCGCGCCACCGGATCATCGATGTCAGCCCGCGCACCGCCACCGAGCTGGGTATGCGGCGCAGCGGCACGGCGCGGGTGGAGGTGGCGCCCATCGTCGTGCCGCAGCGGGATGGCAGCATCCGGCGCCACACGCCGCCCCGGCCCGCACCAGGGCGCGCCGCGCGCTGAGGTAGAGCAATCGCCGGCGTGGTGCCGAGCAACCCGACAGCTACATCTCCGCCCGCTGGGTCAGGTTGCCGACCTCGTCGCGGCGCATCACCGGGTGCGGCCCGGGGTTCAGCCGCCACATCGTGTAGGTCAGGAAAACGGCGAAGCTGACCCAGGCCAGATAGGGCACCATCAGCCAGGCGGCGGTGGCGGAGATCGGCGCGAACAGCAGGATGCAGGCGAGGATGGCGGCCCAAAGCACAATGGCCTCGATCGTCGCCCAGCCCAGTTTGCGCAGGCCGAAGAACACCGCCGACCAGCCCGAATTCAGCACGAGCTGCCCGGCCCAGACCAGCATTGGCAGGCCCAGACCATCCTCTCGCCACACCAGGAAGCCGGCTGCCGCCATCATCAGGAACAGGAGCGACCAGGCGATCGGAAACAGCCAGTTCGGCGGGTTCCACCAGGGCTTGCGAAGGCCGGCATACCAGGCCCCCGGCTTGAAGATCGCGCCAGAGGAGGCCGCCACCATGCAGGCAGCGAGGCAGCCGACGGCGCCGAGGATGAGGGTCCAGTTCATCAGCGCAAGATGGACGCCGCCTGCTTCGGTGGGAAGGGGTTACGGAAGATCCATCACATCCCGAGGCGGTGATCCTGAACCGAAGGCCGCGATGGCTGTTTGAAACCGGCGGGGAGGGGTCTAATCTGCATTATTGCAGTTTTATGACATCCGCTTTCCGTTGGAGGTGCATCCGTTGTTGCAGGCGCTGCTACTGGTGGAACTGGCCGGTCATGCTGCGCTGCTGCTGTGGGGGCTGCACATGGTGCAGTCCGGCGTGCAGCGCGGCTTCGGGATGCGGCTGCGCCATGTGCTGGGCGTGGGCCTCGGCGGGCGCGGGCGGGCGGTGCTGGCGGGGTTGGCGATTACCGCCGCGCTGCAATCCTCCACCGCGACGGCGCTGATGCTCGGCAGCTTCGCGGCCGGCGCGGGCGTGGCGCTGGCGCCGGCGCTGGCCGGCATGTTGGGCGCCAATCTGGGCACGGCGCTGATCGTGCTGGTGCTGTCCTTCCCGACCGGCTTCCTGGCGCCGGCCCTGATCCTGGGCGGCGTCGTCAGCTTCCGGCGCGGCGCGGCGGGGCGGGTGCGGGATCTCGGGCGGGTCGCGATCGGGCTCGGGCTGATGCTGACCGCCCTGCATTTGATCGGGCAGGCGATGGCGCCGGTCGAGGCCTCGCCGGCGCTGCGCCAGGTGCTGGGGGCGATCGCTGCGATGCCGTTGCCCAACCTGCTGGTGGCGGCGGTGCTGGCTTGGGCGGCGCATTCCTCGGTTGCGGCCATGCTGTTCATCGCGGCGCTGGCGGCGTCCGGCGCGGTGGGGGCGGAGGCCTGCATCGCCATGGTGCTGGGCGCCAATCTCGGCAGCGCGCTGAACCCGCTGCTGGCCGCGATGGGGGAGGCCGGGCCAGACCGCGCCCGGCTGCGCGTGGCGCTCGGCAATCTTGCGAATCGGGTGGTGGGGGCGGCGATCGTGCTGGCGCTGCTGCCGCAGGCCGCGACCCTGCTGGGCAGCGTGACGGCCCTTACGGCGGCGCAGGCGCACCTGGCCTTCAACCTGGGCACCGCCTTGCTGGCCTGGCCGCTGCTCGGCCCGCTGGCCGGCCTGCTGCAGCGCTGGGTACCGGACCGGCCGCAGGCGGAGGATGCCGGCGCCGCCCGCTATCTGGACACTGGCGCGTTGGAGACCCCGCCGGTGGCCCTGGCGAATGGCGCGCGGGAGGTGCTGCGGATTGCCGATGCGGTGGAGGCGATGCTCGCCGCTTCCGCCGCCGCTTTCCAGGACGGCACCCGCGAGGGTCCCAAGGCGGCAAAGCGGTTGGATGACGTGGTGGATCGGCTGCATCGCCAGGTGCAGTTCTACCTGGCCCGGATTCCGCCGGAGATATTGGGGGAGGAGGAAGCACGGCGCCTGGCCGAGATCCGCGCCTTTGCCGTTTCCCTGGAACATGCGGGGGATGTGCTGGACCGCGACCTGGGCGGGCTGGCGACCAAACGCCTGCGCCGCGGCCTGGTGCTGCCCGCCGAGATCGCCGCCGAGCTGGCCGCGCTGCATCTGCGCCTGCAGGCGCAGCTCCGCCTCGCCGTCGCGGTCTTCATGCGGGAAGACGCCGAGGCCGCCCGCCGCCTGGTGCGGGAAAAGGAGGCGCTGCGGGAGGCCGAGCGTCTGGCCCTGGCCCGGATGGCGGAGGCGGCGGACCGCAGCGCGGCGGAGGGCGGCGCCGCGGCCGGGCTGCTGCTGGATGCGGTGCGCGACCTGCGCCGGATCGGCGCGCATTTCGCGATGGTGGCGCACCCGCTGCTGGAACGGCGCGGCGAATTGCTGCCCAGCCGGCTTTCCCCCGAGACACCGCTGGAGGAAAGCCTGGCGCGCGGCGACTGAGCGGGGCTCAGTCGGCGGCCAGCGCGACCTCGGTGGTGCTGGTGGTGAGGGCCGCCAGATGCTGGCCCAGGGCGAGCCGGCTGTTCTGGAAAGCAGTGAGTTCGCGGCCTCGCAGCGGGGCGCCGCCCGGAAGCGCCACGCGGGCGGGGTTCTGCGGCACCCCGGCAATGTGGATTTCGTAGTGGAGATGTGGGCCGGTCGACATGCCGGTGGAGCCCACCGCGCCGATCACCGCGCCCTGCCGCACTCGCGCCCCGGCCCGCAGCCCGCGGGTGAAGCGCGACATATGTGCATAGACGGTCTCCACCCCGCCCGGATGCTGCAGCCGCACGGTGCGGCCATAGCCGCGTTCGTATCGCACGGAGGCCACCGTACCGTCGGCCGCCGCGAAGATGGGCGTGCCGGTGGGGGCGGCGAAGTCCAGCCCGGTGTGGCGGCGGCTGTAGCCCAGAATCGGGTGGCGCCGCATGCCGAAGCCGGAGGTCAGGCGGGCGCCGTCCAGCGGGGTCCGCATGAAGCCGGCGCGCAGCGGCCGCCCATCAGCGCGGTACCAGGCGACATTGCCGTCCGGCCCGGCATGGCGCCAGACCTCAAGCAGACGCCCCGACAGGCTGAGCGCCGCATAATGCAGCTGGCCATGACCGAGCAGGTCGCCATTCGGCCCGCGCAGCCTTTCGAAAGCGACCGAGACCTGGTCGCCCGGCCGCAGGTCTCGCTGGAAATCCACCTCATGCGACAGGGCGCGGATCAACGAATGGGTGAGCGGCGCGGGCAGGCCGGCGCGGGTGAGGGCGGAGAAAACGCCGCTGGAGACCTCCGCATCGACGCGCGCGAGGTGCCGCAGCCGAGGGGTCACCACCTCCTGCACCGCCCATCCCTCATCCTGGCGTTGCAGGGCAATGGTATGGCCGGGGCGCGGTTCGATCTCGAGGCCGATAAGGATGTTATCCGCATCCAGTCGCAGCCCGACCTCCTGCCCTACGGCCAGGCGGCGCGGCTCGAACACCGGAGTAAGGGCGGCGATCGCCGCATTTGCCTCCGCGGCTTCGACGCCTGCATCCCCGAGCAGGCCCCCCAGCGTATCGCCAGGTTCCACGGTGACGATTCGCTGCGCCTCGGCAGGAGGCTCCAATGCCGTGGCGTGCGCCGCAGGGACCGCAAAGGCGGCGCAAAGGCAAAGGGCGAGGCGCAGGTTGGAAATCATACTGTTGTCATGTCCCGAGTGGTCCCGGCGGGGAACTTCTTGGGGACGGGCCGGCAAGTCAACCGAAAAGGCGGATCGGCAATGTAACGTCGGCAGCAATGTCAAGGGGTTGGGAGTTATGGCAGCCATGTGACGCCATGTACGACCCCGTGTTGACTCCCCCCGTCCTGGGCCGTAGAAGCCCCCCACCGACGACGAGCCACACGGTTCTGGTCGGGGCGCCGGAAAGGCGGGGTTGCAAAACGCGGAGAGATCCGCTAGATGCTCTCCCCCGCCGCTACGGCGACGGTCTCCTCCCTCGCAGCGATGCGGTGGTGCCGGTGGTCAGGGTTCTGGCCTCGGACGAGACATTGTTCT